>CAZYKN010000321.1:0-2514 GCA_964648135.1 uncultured Flavobacteriaceae bacterium | reverse complement strand
AAAAAAGTCCCACCAAAAGCAGGACCCAAGATTTTCATCTACGGCATTTATAGCCTTATTGTGATAAGATTAAAGATTAGATTTTTTTTCTTTCACAAATCAAAGATACAATTTTATTTTTAGCTAAGAAAATTTTTGTAACTTTATACCAGATTTTTATGATATAAAGACAAATGCTATGGCAAAAATTTTAGGTTTAGATTTAGGTACTAATTCATTAGGTTGGGCGATTGTAGAAAACGAGTATGAGGACAAAAAGGAACTATTTGCATTAAAAGACAAAGGTGTTATTATCTTTTCTGAAGGTGTGAAAATTGAAAAAGGAAATGAAAAATCTCGTGCAGCAGAAAGAACAGCTTTTAGAAGCGCAAGAAAATTAAAGTTTAGAAGAAAATTACGTAAATATGAAACGCTTTTAGTCTTGGCTAAAAACGGAATGTGTCCACTAACTGAAAACGAAGTTAAAGCTTGGCGAAAGTCTAATTTTAAAAAATATCCATTAAATGAGGAATTTTTAAATTGGTTAAAAACCGATGATAAAATTAATAAAAATCCGTATGCACTACGTGATAAAGCAAGTCGTGAAAAAATGAATAAACTAGATTTAGGGAGAGCTTTTTATCATATTGCGCAACGTAGAGGTTTTTTGAGCAATAGATTAGACCAAAGTGATAAGGGAATAATAGAATTGCATAAACCAAATTTGTTGAATATTTTAGAAGAAAGCAATACCATAACAGCACTTATTATTTCTATTAATGAATATTTTGAAAGTATAGAAATAGCCAACAAAAAAAAGAAAGATTTAGATGCAGGACAGCAAAAATTACTAACACTTTACAATGGGTTTAAGTTTATATTAAAAGAAAAAGAAGACTTACAAACGCTAAAAGATAAAATCAAAGTAAGGCTCAATAAAAAAGAAAATTTAGGAAATGTAGCTAAAGGGATTACCGAGTTAGATGAAAAAATGAAAGGATTTAAAACTCTTGGTCAATATTTTAATACAATTTACGGTAAAAGTAATCAAAAAATAAGAGGTCAATATACCGCTAGAGAAGACCATTATTTAAAAGAGTTTGAAGTAATATGTAAGGTTCAAGGCTTAGGCGAAATCATTGAAACCGAAAAAGACCCTAACAAAAAGTACAAAGGGATAGCTTTAGACTTATACAAAGCCATTTTTTACCAAAGACCACTCAAATCTCAAAAAGGATTGGTTGGTAAATGTACTTTAGAGCCTACAAAATACCGTTGTCCTGTTTCTAGACCAGAATTTGAGGAATATAGAATGTACCAATACCTTAATAATTTTAAAATTAAAACGCCTAATGACGAAAAGTTAAGAGCATTAACCGAAGATGAAAAAGAAAAAGTAAAGCCTTTATTCTTTAGAAAAAAGGTAAGCTTTGATTTTGAAGATGTCGTAAAAAAATTGATACCAAAAGGTGAAAAAGCAGTTTATTTTAAAAGTAAAGAATCTTCTAGCGCAAGATATGTAGTGAATTATAAATTAAATACTTCTTTGAGTAATTGCCCTACAATTTTTCATTTCAGAAACGTTTTTGGTGAAGATTGGAAAAGTCTGCACTACATCTATAAGACAACAGACAAAAAAGGAATTGTAAAGGCAAGAACCATAGATTACCAAGATATTTGGCATATTTGGACTACATTTACAAGTGAAGACAAGCTTTATGAATTTGCAAAAAGCAAACTGCAATTAGCAGATAAAGAAGCTGCAAAATTTGCCAAAGTAAACTTAAAAAAAGACTATGCTGCATTAAGCCTAAAAGCTATTAATAACATTTTACCTTATTTAAAAGATGGTTTGATTTATTCTCATGCTGTTTTTATGGCAAATATGAAAAATGTAGTAAAAGCTGAAAATTGGAATAATGAAGCGGAAAGAAAAATAATTCAAACGGAAATAAAAAATATAATTGATAATCATCAACTAGAAAATAGCTTTTTATACGTGATGAATGGTTGTATTCATAATAATTTTAAAAACTCCTATTCCCAAAAAGCCGATGACATATACAGAAAAGAATTAAATGAAGCATTTGAAAAAGAGTTTGGTAAGAAAAAGTG
Organism: uncultured Flavobacteriaceae bacterium; assembly: GCA_964648135.1. Lineage (GTDB taxonomy): Bacteria > Bacteroidota > Bacteroidia > Flavobacteriales > Flavobacteriaceae > S010-17. Next base: position 420 of record CAZYKN010000321.1, on the reverse strand, counting down.
GCAAGCATTAAATGTAAATAATTTGTTTGAAAGTAAATACCAATTATTTGTAGCGAAATTTAAAGAAAAAGCCTATTTTAAAATAAAGCGAATAGATGAAAAAGTACTAGAATTTCTAGATGATAATGATTTACTAAAGGATAAAAACAAACTCTATCATCCTGCTGATATTGAAAAATTTAGAACCGTAAAGGAAACAAATAAAAATGGTGAGTTGCTTGAAGTATTAGGAAGTCCCTTGTCAAATTCTATCAAAAATCCTATGGCAATGAAAGTATTGCATAAGGTAAGGAAATTAATAAATACCTTAATTCTTGAAGGAAAGATAGATAGAAAAACTAAAATTCATATAGAACTTGCACGAGAATTAAACGATGCTAACAAACGAAAAGCCATACAAAAATGGCAAAAAGACAAAGA
>CAZYKN010000320.1:0-2545 GCA_964648135.1 uncultured Flavobacteriaceae bacterium | reverse complement strand
CTAAATAATATATTTACGAGTAATGATAACGGTTAAATATTGAGTTTTCCTCTCTAATTTAAGATTTTTCTTAAATAAATCTCGGTGTGTCTTTGAGACACGCCGAGATTGTCTCACGGAGTCATACCAATTCTATTTCAAAATGCGTTAAATACATTTGAAATAGAATTGGTATCACTTAGAGTGAAACCCTCACTTTACTAACATTTTAGTTGTGATAATTATTCTTTTGGTGTAATAGCAAAATGACCTAATATTTAAAACTTTAGCATTAATCTAAACGGTTACTCATTTATTTCAAATTTGAAACAAATAGTCTATGAAAACAACTTCATTAATTCTAAAGCATCTTGAGGTTTCATTTTTTTAGCTAAAACCAAGCTGAGTTGTTTTCTACGCAAAGCTCCATCATATCTTTCTTTTTCAAGTTGAGTTTCGGGTTTTAGTTGAGGTACTTTTACAGGAGTTCCTGTTCTATCAACCGCTACAAAAGTGTAAATACCTTCGTTTACTTTGGTGCGTTCTTGTGATTCTCTATCTTCTATCCAAACATCAACAAAAATTTCCATAGAGCTATTAAAAGCACGTGATACTTTTGCTTCTACCGTAACCACAGATCCTACAGGAACAGCTTTTGTGAACGCTACATGATTGACACTTGCAGTAACCACAATTCTACGTGAATGACGCTGTGCAGCAATACTCGATGCTCTATCCATTCTGGCTAATAATTCACCTCCAAAAAGATTATCTAACGGATTGGTTTCTGCTGGCAAAACCAAATCGGTTAATATGGTTAACGATTCTTTGGGTGTTTTTGTTTGCATTTTGATTTATTTTACAGCAAAAATACAATGATTTTTTTTACTTTTGTTAGCAAAAACAATCTTATGAGAATCTTATTTTTACTTTTATTTTTACAAAGTTCTATTTTTTATGCTCAAGAATATGGAAGAAGTTGGTCTAAAGGGAAATTAACTTGGAACGATTTTAAAACAAAAGAAAACACCATAAAATCTTCCGAATTAAAATATGTTTTTGGCTATAAAGAACAGAAAAAAAAAGTAAATGATACTATTATTAAAAAGTTGGTTGCTTATGGAAACATAGATAATTTACAATCTTGGGTTAATAAAAAGGCCAAAAACTCACAATTACTTAGATACAATCAATTGTTGTTTGATATTGTAGAAATACAAAGAAGAGAATTCCAAAACAAACTCAATAATATCAACTCAATTTATGGTATTGATAATATATTGCACAATCAAAATACGCTACTTTTAGATGAAGTAGAACGCTTAAACCGTTATAGTAATTTTGGAAAAAATCTCGAAGCAATAAAAACTTGGGAATCTCTTATTTCTGAAAAACTAAAGCAGATTGTTGTAGATAATTCCTTTTCAAAAAGAAATTTTGGTATAGGAATATCTCTTGGTTTAAGTGCTAACATCTTATCAAAAAACCTAAATACTTATTTTAAAAACAGTCTTATTAATTTTAATTTTGGATTAGATTTTGCTTATAAGAAACATTATTTATTTTTAAATGGCATCATGGGAAATACTAAAGTTAGTAAGGATTTGCTTATTAATTCTCAAAATTGGAAAACAAATCAAAATACTAATTTTGCTATTATTGATTTTTCTTATGGATATGCTATTTTAGACCATTCAAAAATAAAATTAACTCCTTTTTTAGGATTAGGAATAACAGAATTTAGCGTAAATAAAAATAAGGAATTACGCTTAGTAGATTATAATGTTTTGGCTGGAATTAATTTATATTACAAATATAAAAAAACATTGAATCTAATTTCAAATTCTAGTTTTATCTCTCAAAAGGAATATAGAGAATCTTCTATTAGTACTAGATTATTTATAAATAAGGCTGCTTTTGGAAACTCTTTAAATGGATATAGTGTTAATATTTCTATTGGAATTAATTGGTTTGTTCATGCTTTAAAATATAACAAATAAGACAAAAAGTCGCATTTATACTAAACAATAAGACATAAAGTCAGATTTTGACTTATTTTTTCTAATGGAATACAATTTGCTTCACTTGAATTGTAAAAAAAATAATAAAAGTTTAACTACAAAAAATTTAACGTTATGACATTAGTAAGATACCAAAACCAGTTACCAAGTTTATTAAATCACTTTTTTGATACAGAATTAAACACTTGGTCAAGAAAAAATTTTTCAGCTACTGATACTACTTTACCATCAGTAAATATTTTAGAAAGCGATGATAATTTTAAAGTAGAAGTTGCTGCGCCAGGATTCGATAAAAAAGATTTTAATATTGAATTAAACAATGATGTATTGACTATATCATCAGAAAAACAAATTGAAAATGAGACTAAAGAAAGTGAACAATTCACTAAAAAAGAATTTAGTTATCAATCTTTTACAAGATCATTTACTTTGCCAGAATTGGTAGAAGGTGATAAAATTGAAGCGTCTTATAAAAACGGAATTTTATCAATTGTAATTCCTAAAAAAGAAGAAGCAAAACCAAAACCAGTAAGACAAATTAAAGT
>CAZYKN010000319.1:0-2549 GCA_964648135.1 uncultured Flavobacteriaceae bacterium | reverse complement strand
TTTTGTGGTATTTTAAACTTTTTTAGTTAAAATTTGAGGCAAAACTTATTAACAATCTTTCTTAATTTATATAAAATAAGGAATGATTATAAAATTAAATTTTAGATATAGATTAATGAATTAGTGTTGTTTAGCTACGAGAACATATCCGCTGTTTCGCATAAATAACATTGGCAGATATATTATGCTATAAATATTTAGGCTCAACTAGTAAATTGCGTTAATGTGAATTTATTAACCACAAAGACCACAAAGTTTCTACACAAGGAACACAAAGCTGTATGTGAATTATTAAAATCAAACAACAAACAAGTCCAAAAAATATTAAAGATATGTTTGTATATATGGAACAATTTTCCCGAACAGCTTTGTGAACTTAGTGCCTTCTTAGTGTACCTTGTGGTTAATTTAACAACGCAATTTCAAACTAGAGCCAATATTTAATGGTTCTACCTCAAATTTAATGGGTAATTTATACTGATACTTAAAAATCTAATAATTAGCATAATATGGCTCAACCTGTAAATTGGGTTGATGGAAATTTATTAACCACAAAAGACACTTCTAGGTAATTTATAGCGTGTTTTATGTTGAATTGGTATTACTACCTAAACAGAAGCAATGAAATAATAGCTATTAATAAAATAACACCTATAAATTTTAAAAATCTTTTGAGTTCTTCTCTCCTAATTTTTTGAATGTTTTTTTGTTTGATTATAGTTAATTCTTCTTCTGAAACCTTTTTAAATTCTAATTTCTCATCTAAACTAGAGCTGTATAAACTGCGGTTTGATTTGAATTTGCTTTTTTGTGATTTTAATAAAGCTCTATTCGCTTTCATTCTAGCAATCATTGCTAACATATGACCTTCTCCTCCCATAACGTTTTTAATTATAAGTAGCTCAATGAGAAGAATTGTTACAGATTGTTTTTATCTCAAATAATAGAAGGTCTTTAATTTTTAAGAAAAACTATGATTATCTATTGTATTCAAAATAATCTAAGTTTTAATTTATGTAAGAATGTACGCCTTATTTACTACTTTTGTCCTCTGTTTTTCAATCTATTATATAAGTTCATCTTAAATTATACTTCTATTGCCTCTTTATCCAAACTAATAATTAAAAAACTATATTTGCAAGAACAGAAAATACCATTATGAATCCAACTACTATATTATTATTGATTGCTGCCTATTTTGGAGTGTTAATTCTCATTTCTTTTTTAACTGGAAAAAACGATTCCAACACCACTTTTTTTACTGCCAATAAACAATCGCCTTGGTATTTGGTTGCTTTTGGAATGATAGGAGCAACTTTATCTGGAGTTACCTTTATCTCTGTTCCTGGTTGGGTTGAAAAATCCTCTTTTAGTTATGTACAAATGATGATGGGTTTTGTTGTTGGTTATTTAGTTATTGCAAAAGTGCTATTGCCTTTGTATTACAATTTGAATTTAACTTCAATTTACACCTATTTGGAAGAGCGTTTTGGTAAATTATCTTATAAAACAGGTGCTACTTATTTTTTAATTTCGAGAACTATTGGAGCATCGTTTAGACTGTTTCTTGTAGCCAATGTTTTACAATTTATTGTGTTTGATAAACTTTCTTTTTTTGGAGAACAAGGCGTTCCGTATTGGATTACCGTAACCATTACTATTTTGCTTATTTGGCTTTATACTTTTAGATCTGGTATTAAAACAATTATTTGGACAGATACGTTACAAACTGCTTTTATGCTTATTTCTGTTGGTTTAACCATCTATTTAATTGCTTCTAAATTACAATTATCTTTTGGAGGCTTAATAGATACAATTACCGATAGTCCACAATCTAAAGTGTTCTTTTTTGAAGACATAAAAAACGGAAAGTATTTTTGGAAACAATTCTTGTCTGGTGCTTTTATGGCAATTGTTATGACTGGATTAGATCAAGATATGATGCAAAAAAACCTCACTTGTAAGAACTTAAAAGATGCTCAAAAAAATATGTATTGGTTTACTTTAGTGATTTTTATTGTAAATATTTTCTTTTTATCACTCGGAATTTTATTAAACAAATACGCAGCCTTAAAAGGAATTGAAGTAAGTGGTGATAAACTCTTCACAAGTATCGCAACCACATCAGACTTAGGTGTTTGGGTTGCTGGTTTCTTCATTTTAGGATTGATTGCAGCTGCTTATTCAAGTGCAGATTCGGCTTTAACTGCCTTAACAACTTCATTTAGTATTGATATTTTAGATATTGAAAAGAAGTACGATATAGTAAAACAAAAAAAGATAAGACAAATCGTTCATGTTGCGTATTCTGTAATGTTGATATTGGTAGTTGTTTCGTTCAAATATTTAATATCAGATCCAAGTGTCATCAGTTCTTTGTTTAAAATTGCTGGATTTACTTACGGACCATTGTTAGGATTGTATGCCTTTGGATTATTTACAAAACACAAAGTAAAGGATAAATTAGTTCCGTTTGTTGCGGTTTTATCAGTTGTTTTAAGTATTTTGTTAGATAAATATAGCGCAGATTTATTCCATTTTAAATTTGG
>CAZYKN010000318.1:0-2555 GCA_964648135.1 uncultured Flavobacteriaceae bacterium | reverse complement strand
AAAATATTTCAAATTTATTTAGCGCATTTTGAAATAGAATTGGTATAATTTTGATTTAGAGGATATTATCATTCTGTCATAGTTTACTAATAACTTGGTGGTCTTTGCGCCTTTGCGTCTTTGCGAGAAAAAAGAGGATGAATAGTTACAATTATTTATTAATTAAAAAGAGATAATTGCTTATCCAAATAAACTCCTTCTAAGGCTAATAATTTCTTTTTTGCAGGTAAACCTCCTGCATAACCAACCAATTTACCATTTGAGCCAATAATTCTATGGCATGGAACAATAATTGAAATTGCATTTGCACCATTGGCGCTTGCAACGGCTCTTATTGCTTTTTCATTATGTAAATCTTTGGATAATTGCAAATACGATTTCGTTTCTCCAAAAGGAATTTTAATCAACTCTTTCCAAACAGATTTTTGAAAATCTGTTCCTATTAAAAGTAAATCTAAATCAAATAGTTGTCGTTTTTTATTGAAATATTCTTTTAATTGTTGAATTGTTTTATGGATTATTGTTGATGGCTGTTCAATAAAATCAGCTTTCAAGCTTTTTTGTAATCTATAATCTATGGTTGAGCGCATTTTACGATAACGCCAATCTGCTAAACATAATTTATCATCAAAAGAAGCTAAAATAAGTTCACCAACAGGCGATTTGTAATACTGAAATTTAATTTTAGAAATCATCTTGTAAAGATATTAAAAATAATTCAGCTAGATTTTGTAATTTTGAAAATTCAAAAGAATAAAAAAATGTCAAAATTTCATAGCTTAAAAATAAAATCCATTAAAAGAGAAACCAAAGATGCTGTTTCTATAACTTTTGATGTACCTAATGAGTTAAAAACCGAATTTCAATTTGTTGCAGGACAATATATCACACTAAAAACCACCATTGATGATAAAGAAGTAAGACGTGCTTACTCTTTGTGTTCTTCTCCAAATTCAGGTGAAATTACCATTGCTGTTAAGCAAATAAAAGGTGGAAATTTTTCAGTTTTTGCAACCACAAAATTAAAAGAAGGTGATAGTGTTGAGGTTTCTAAACCAGAAGGAAAATTTGTTTTAAAAACCAATTTGTCAAATAATAAAAACTATTTGGCATTTGCTGCAGGAAGCGGAATTACACCTATAATGGCAATGATTAAAGCTGTTTTAGAAATAGAAAAAAACAGTACCTTTACCTTGGTTTTTGGAAATAAATCTACTTACGAAACTATTTTTTTTGATGAAATAAATCAGTTAAAAAAACAATATAATACACGGTTTTTTGTTCAATATGTGTTTAGTAAAGAACAACCAAAAGATTCTTTATTTGGACGAATAGACTCTTCCATTGTAAATTATATTTTAAAACAAAGAAAAGTAATTTTTAACGAAGTGTTTTTATGCGGACCAGAACAAATGATTATTACCGTAAAAGACACCTTGTTGGTAAAAGATTATGCTGAAAATAACATCCATTTTGAATTGTTTAAAAGCAAATTTAAAAAAGAAGAAAATAAAATGAATGAAAATTCAAAATTAGATGGAGAAAGCGAAATCACCATTTTATTAGATGATGAAAAAACCACATTTAAAATGAAGCAATCAGAGCGTATTTTAACCGCTGCTTTAGCAGAAGATTTAGATGCTCCTTATTCTTGTCAAGGTGGTATTTGTAGTAGTTGTATGGCTAAAGTAGTTGAAGGAAAAGCAATGATGAAAAACAATACTATTTTATCTGAAGAAGAGGTTGCTGAAGGTTATATTTTAACTTGTGAGGCACATCCTACCACTCCAAAAATTGTAATTGATTATGACGATGTTTAATAAAAAGGAAAAACACTTTAAACTGTTTTAATAAAATCTAAATAACCAAAACGAACCTATGAATTTTGACATAATTAACGCTTTACTCACAGGATTTTTTCTTGCTTTTATGGTAGGTCCTGTTTTCTTTGTACTCTTAGAAACAAGTGCTACAAAAGGAATAAAAGCAGGAATTATATTTGATTTAGGTGTTATTTTAGCTGATATTATTTTTATAGTTATCTCCTTTTTTGGAAGTTTTAATTTATTGAATAGAATTAAAGACGATCCTAGATTGTTTTTTGCAGGCGGAATTTTACTTTTTATTTTTGGGTTAATCACTTTTATAAAAGAAAAACAGAAAAAAATTATTTTAGACCCTAAATTGGTAGTTGTTGAAAAAACAAACTTGTTAAACTTATTTGTTAAAGGGTTTTTACTTAATTTTATTAACGTAGGTGTTTTAGGTTTTTGGCTAGCATTGGTTGTTGTAATTGGTTCTAATGTTGGTATGAATTCTGAACGTATTTTTTGGTATTTTACCACCATTATTATCGGCTATTTTTTAACTGATTTAGGTAAAATAGCCCTAGCAAAACAACTCAAAAATAAATTAACTCCTGCTGTAATTACCAAAATTAGAAAAATTATGGGTATTACTCTTATGGTGATTGGTTTAGCAATAGCATCAAAAGGATTTATTCCAAAAGATACGATGAATAAAATTCAAACTCGTGTTGAAAATGTTATTGAAAA
>CAZYKN010000317.1:0-2580 GCA_964648135.1 uncultured Flavobacteriaceae bacterium | reverse complement strand
TAATATAATCCAAAAGTAAATTAAATTCTGTTTATTTGTAATTTAAAATCGAAAAATATGCAAATTTTAAAATTTGGTGGTACTTCTGTCGGTTCAACCGAAAGTATGAAGAAAGTAATTGAAATTATTTTAAATGCTAGTAAAACGGATAAAACCATTGTGGTAGTTTCTGCCTTTGCGACCATTACAAACAGTCTTATTACTGCTACAGAACAAGCAAAAAATGGGAATGACCGATATAAAATAACTTTAGACGATATTAAATATAAGCATATTGATCGTGTGGAAGATTTACAACTTGATGAACCGTTAGAAATTATCCAATTTATTGAAAAAGAAGTAAATACCATTGCAACATTGTTGCAAGGAATTTATTTAACAAGGAGTGTAACCCAAAAAACAAAAGCTATTATACAGAGTTTGGGTGAAAAATTATCTTCTTATATTTTAGCAAAAGCCCTAAATGTGACTCTTGCTGATAGTAAAAAACTGATTAAAACTCAATCAAAATACAATAATGCAACGGTTGATTTTAAGAAAACAAATACAAATATTCAAGTATATTTTGGTTCGCATAATGATAAAATAACCATTATTGGAGGCTTTATTGCGAGTAATAATCAAGAGGAAACCACTACACTTGGTAGAGGTGGATCTGACTATACTGCTGCAATTTTAGCTTCGGCTTTAAATGCTAAAAAATTAGAAATATGGACAGATGTAAGCGGTCTGTTTACTGCAAATCCAAGCATTGTGAAAACTGCTTTTCCTATTGCCGAAATTTCATATCAAGAAGCTATGGAATTATCGCATTTTGGAGCAAAAGTGATATATCCTCCAACCATAATTCCTGTTTTAAACAAAAATATTCCTATTTATATAAAAAATACCTTTAATAGTCAAAATAAAGGCACACTTATAAGTAATAAAACAGCTCAATCTAAAAATGTAGTTACAGGAATTAGTCATATTGATAATATTGCTTTACTTACCTTAGAAGGAAATGGAATGATTGGTATTCCTGGTTTTTCTAAACGTTTGTTTGAAGCTTTGTATTATGAAAAAATTAATGTAAAACTCATCACGCAAGCATCATCAGAACATTCTATTTGTATTGGCATTGATAAAATAGATGCTCAAAAAGCTTCAAGAGCAGTCAATCAAGCTTTTGAATATGAGATTATTACAAAAAAGGTATTGCCCATAAAATTAGAATTAGAGGTTTCAATTATTGCTTTAGTTGGAGATCAAATGAAATCACATCAAGGAATTAGTGGAAAATTATTTAGTACCCTTGGTCATAATAATGTAAATGTTAGAGCCATTGCGCAAGGTGCGTCAGAAAAAAATATTTCGATAGTCATTGCTACAAAAAATGTAAAAAAAGCCATAAATTCATTGCATGTAGCCTTTTTTGAAAACCAAATTAAGCAACTCAATTTGTTTATTACAGGAGTTGGAAATGTAGGTGGAAAATTAATCGCACAAATAAAACAACAACAAGCGTATTTATTAGATAAATTACATCTTAATTTGCGAGTTATTGGAATAGCAAATTCTACTTTTCAGGTATTTAATCCTAATGGAATTGATTTGAGTTCTTGGAAAAATCAGCTTAAAAATGGAGAAAAAACGGACTTTAATCGCTTTTTTGAAAAGGTTGCAAATTACAATTTAAGAAATAGTATTTTTGTTGATAATACTGCAAATAAAGAGATTACAGCAGTTTATCCTAATTATTTAAAACAGAGCATTGCTGTGGTTACCTGTAATAAAATAGCTTGTTCTTCTGAATATAAAAGTTATGAAAATTTAAAACTATTATCAAAAAAATATCAAGCTCCATTTTTATACGAAACCAATGTTGGTGCTGGTTTACCAATTATTGATACGCTCAAAAATTTAGTTGCCTCTGGTGATGAAATAAAAGAAATTCAAGCCGTTTTATCAGGCAGTTTAAATTTTATTTTTAATCATCTTGGTTTAGATAAAGCGCATTCGTTTTATGAAGTAGTTCATCAAGCAAGCATTGAAGGGTTTACAGAACCAGATCCTAGAATTGATTTGAGTGGTATTGATGTAATGCGTAAAATTCTCATTCTAGTTAGAGAAAGCGGTTATATTATGGAATTAGAAGATATTGAAAACAACTCATTCTTACCTGAAAAATCGCTCAACACCTCATCTGTATCAGATTTTATGGAAAGTTTACATAAAGAAACCGACTATTTTTCATCCATCCTTAAAAAAGCACAAGCAAATGATTGCCAGTTAAAATTTGTTGCCTCATTTAAAGAAGGAAAAGCACGGGTATCTTTACAGGAAATTCCTACTACTCATCCGTTTTATAATTTAGATGGTTCAGATAATATTGTTATGTTTTATACTAATAGATATGTTAATCAGCCTTTAATTATCAAAGGTGCTGGTGCTGGTGCAGCAGTAACAGCTTCTGGTATTTTTGCGGATATTATTAGGGTTGGGAATACATAAATTTACACATATTTACACGAATTACTATGTGTCTATGTGTTAAAAAAAACCACGAATTACACAAATTAACACGAATTGTTATGCGTA
>CAZYKN010000316.1:0-2599 GCA_964648135.1 uncultured Flavobacteriaceae bacterium | reverse complement strand
GGCATATTTTCTAACTCCCATTTTTCACGCTCTAAATCGGAGTTTTCTATATCTGCCTGTGAGCTTACCGATACATATTCACCTGCAGCCATTGCCAAAGCTCCTGCCACAATTGCCGCAACTCCTGTCAATACCACAACATCACTCGTGGTATTACTTGCTGCTGCAACTCCTATAATGATACTTGCGGTGGACAAAATACCATCATTTGCTCCTAAAATGGCTGCTCTAAGCCAGTTACTACGGTTTACGTAGTGTTTTTCTAAATCTTCTGTGGTGTATTCCATTATTTAGCAAATATAATTATTTTTATGAATTGTTTTGTTATAATTGTTACTTTACAGATAACCAACTCATACCGTGACTTAAAGTTACAGTGTGAGTTTTATTAATATTTAATGCGAATGTCCTCCTCCTTCTCCTCCAGATAAATCATAAGCACCTTTTATCACAATTTTTTTATCTTTTAAATTATCGGATAAAATTTCGGTAAAACCGTTATATGTTCGTCCAACTTTAACCTCTTCTGTTTCAAAAATAAGATGGTTATTTTCTTCTTTTTCAAGGATGAACACTACTTTTTCATCTTCTTGTTCTACAATAGCGTCTTCTGGTAAAGCAAACGACTTCTTGTTAGAGATTTCAATAAAAGCATCTACAAACATTCCAATATTAAACGTATTTTTAGTTTCGTTTTTTAAATGTCCGTGAACTTTAATTGTCCGTGATTTTTCATCGATAGTTTTTCCTACCAAATGAACTTCTGCATCATAATATTTATCTGATGCCTCTGAAATTTTAAATCGGATGACTTGATTTTCTTTAATTTTCATTGCATCTTTTTCAAAAACAGTGAGTTCTACATGAATATGATCAGTATTTACTATTTCTAAAATTTCATCGGAAGGTGAAATATGTGTTCCTTTACTTACATTTACTTTGGTTACACTACCATTAATTGATGAATACAAAGTAATACTTGATGCTATATTTGAAGCATTTAATTGATTTGGATTAATATTTAGCATCTTCAATTTTTTCGCTAAGCCATTTAAAGCAGTAAGTTGCCTGTTATATTCGCTTTTAGCTTTTAAATATTTTTTTTGTGAAGTGATTTTCTCCTCAAATAATGTTTTCTGACGTTCATATTCATTTTGTAAATATGCTAATTGGTCTTTAATCTCTAAATAATTTTGTTGCATATCTACAAATTCTGGGTTCTCAATAGAAACTAAGACTTGCCCTTTACGGACTTTATCTCCTACCAACAAACTAGATTTTTTTACATAACCACCGTAAAATGAAGTAACAATTTCTTTACTTTGTGGTGGAACATCAATCATTCCTGTAGCTTTTATTACTTCTGGAAAATCTTTTTCATCCATAGATCCTAAAGCCATTTTACTACTTTCAAATTGCGCTTTGCTTAATTCTATGTCTTGGTGAGTTTCTATAACTTCAACTGCTGCTTTGGCTGTTTCTTTTTTATTACAACTCATTAAAATAATAAGTGATGTAAAAAGGATAATATATTTTAAATTTTTCATTGTATGTGTTTTTAAATTTTATAAACTAATATGGTTTAATTGAACAATTGTTTTATTATAATTATACTTACTTTCTAAGTATGACAACTGAATTTCATAAGCATTTTCAAGACTTTGAATGTATTGAAAAAAATCGATTTCTCCTTCTTTAAAACTACGATTTGCCGTTTTTAGAATGGTTTCTGCCAAGTCTTTTCCTTCTGTATTATAATAGTTTAATTGCTCGTTGTATTTTTCTAATTGTGCTAATAGTTGCGCTTGTTTAGATTTTATAGCAAACTGGTAATTAAGCAATTCTTCTTGAATAATTTCTTTATTTATCTGAGATGCTTTTACTTTAGATTTCAAACTTTTTCTAAATAATGGTAATTTTATTCCTACTTGAAAAGATTGTACACTTCCTGTATAAAAGGAGTTGTCTCCATAACTGTACTGCAGATTAACATTTGGTAAAAATTGTTTTTTATACAGTGTTTTTTCAGCATCTAAAATGGCATTTTTTGCTTTAAAAACTTCTAAATTTTTATCGTTTGCTAAAGCTGCATTGTTTAAAGGCAAATACTTGAAATTATCTAAATCAACAGTAAACTCCTCTGATAATTGCACTATTTTTTGAATAGCAATTTTAGCGATTTTCACTTCGTTTTTAGCTTGATTAAAGGCTAATTGAATTTGCCTATACTTAGACTTAGCCGTAATTTTTTCTAAGTAATTTGTTGCTCCTAATTCAAACTTACGATTAGCATTATGCGAAAAATTAGCATACAAACTATCTAAACGATTGTAAATTTGTTCTTTTTTACTATAATAAGAATAAGTATAATAAGCTGTATTTAATTGCTTAATCAATACTTGTTTTAAACGTTCTAAGCGTGCCTTTGCTAAAGTTATTTTTGATTCTCTAAAAGCTTTATCTGCTTTATACACACTTGGAAATTTAAAATCTTGTGCTATTCCGTAAGTGTTTAAAACTCCTATTTGCTCAGTTATTTTATCATTTTCATAGTGATAAAAGAAATTTGTTTTATCTAAACTAGCTTTTGGTTTGGCTA
>CAZYKN010000315.1:0-2661 GCA_964648135.1 uncultured Flavobacteriaceae bacterium | reverse complement strand
TTTACCTTTCCTTATTTATTTCAAAAATTCAATACTTAAAGGATAATAAGGCTCTTTATCATTACTCACATTAATAGCGTTTACTATTGGATAAATTAAAGAAATCAATCCAAAGACAATAATCCCAATAAATCCAATACCTACAATTAATAAAATTGCTGAAATCACTAAGTAAATAAACATACTAATTTTAAAATTTAAAATCATTTTTCCATGCTTATCCATATTTTCAATTTCATCTTTTTTAGTGAGCCAAAGCACAAGAGGCACAATAAATCCTCCTACTCCAGAAATAGCATCAAGCAACTGACTTAAATGTGTGATGATTAATAATTGCTTGTCCTTTTTTAATTCTTTTTTGATTGGTAATACTTCCATAGTTTTTGTTTTTTACTTTTAAGACGCTAAATTTAATGATTTGTTACAAAATTATTTAATAACTGAATAAAAACTTGGTATTTTCGCCACAAATTTAAGACTTTTATGTTTAGTAAAGAAGAATCTGCAAGAATAAGAAAAGAATTTTGGACAAGTTTTGGTAAATCCTTTCCCAAAAAATGGTTGCTTTACAATACTAAAATAAAAGATTTTTCTTTTAAATTCACTGCAAATACAAAGATTGCTTTAGTGAGTTTAGATATAGAAAGCAAAGATGATTTTTTAAACGATTGGTATTATGACAAATTGTTGTCATTAAAAACCATTTTAACTAATGAGTACTTGCCAAATATTATTTATGATTCTGATTATCAACTAGAAAATGGTAAACTAATCCACCGAATTTACACGCAATCCCCAAAAAAATTCAGCATTCACAATAAAAACACATGGCAAGGTGCTTTTGAGTTTTTTGTTGAAAAAATGACTGCTTTTGAACTATTTTTTTATGAATATGAAGATTTTATTAAAAGTTGATAGCGTATATTTGCAACTTAAAATCACTAAAACATCAAAACAAACACTACATACCAAAACGATACCATTATTGCACTAGCAACTGCTTCTGGCGTTGGTGCTATTGCTATTATTCGCCTTAGCGGAAAAGATGCTATTACAATAGTAAACAAGCATTTTAAATCTAAATTTGGGAATAAAGATTTAAACAAGGTAAAATCACACAGTATCCATTTGGGAAATATTGTGGATAATCATAGAATTATTGATGAAGTTTTAGTTGCTGTTTTTAAAAATCCGAATTCTTATACAGGTGAAAATGTGGTAGAAATAAACTGTCATGGTTCGGTGTATATTCAGCAAGAAATTATTCAGTTATTTTTAAAAAATGGAGTACGAAATGCACAAGCTGGAGAATTTACTTTACGTGCTTTTTTAAATGGTAAAATGGATTTAAGTCAAGCTGAAGCCGTAGCTGATTTAATTGCGAGTGATAGCGAAACATCACATCAAATTGCTTTACAGCAGATGCGAGGCGGTTTTGCCACAGACATACAAAATCTGCGACAAGAACTCCTAAACTTTGCTAGCTTAATTGAGTTAGAACTTGATTTTTCTGAAGAAGATGTGGAGTTTGCAGACAGAACACAATTCACCAATTTAGTCAATAAAATAAGTACCACTTTAAAACAATTAATTGATAGTTTTGCTTTAGGTAATGTGCTTAAAAACGGAATACCAATTGCCATTGTTGGCGAACCAAACGTTGGGAAATCTACTTTACTAAACGCTTTACTTAATGAAGAACGTGCCATTGTAAGCAATATTGCAGGTACAACTCGTGATGCTATTGAAGATGAACTTGTTATCAACGGAATTAATTTTCGTTTTATCGACACCGCAGGAATACGAGAAACCAAAGATGTGGTAGAAAATATTGGGATAAAGAAAACTTATGAAAATATTGAAAAAGCACAGTTGGTGTTGTTGCTTGTTAGTGCTGAAAAAATGAAAAATGAAAAGTTAAAAGTTAAAAATGAACTTCATTTAATCAAAGAAAAATATCCTGATAAGAAAATTCTAACTATAATTAATAAGATAGATTTATTAAATGATGAAGAAATTGAAGCATTAAAAACTAAAAATGCTATTTTAATTTCTTCAAAAGAAAAAACAGGTATTAACTTGCTCAAAGATGAATTAATACAATTAGCCAATTTGGGTGCTTTAAGCAACAACAAAACCATTGTGAGCAATTCTCGTCATTTTGAGGCTTTAAATAACGCTTTAATTGCTATAAAAGAGGTTCAAAAAGGGATTGAAAACAATATTTCATCGGACTTGTTTGCAACGGATATTCGTAGTGCTTTACATTATTTAGGCTTGATTTCTGGTGAAGTTACTACCGAAGATCTTTTAGGGAATATTTTTGGAAATTTTTGTATTGGCAAATAAATACACTACCTTTGATGCTATCAAATGATACTATTATAGCATTTAACTTATTGAGAATTGGTTGAGAAAGATTAAAATACTATTTTGTGCTAAACACCTAAAAAACATTTTTTTTAATAATAAAATAGGGAAAAGTCAGTATGTTTGAATTTCCTTGACATTCTAGATGGTAAAAATAACAATACAAAGTATTACAATTTAAAATACATTATAGCGGTTCGATTATTGGAGAAATTAATTAAGTTATGGAAGATAAATACAAAGAACTTATAAAAGATTACATTGCTTATATCAAAGTAAAAGGGAATGATG
>CAZYKN010000314.1:0-2721 GCA_964648135.1 uncultured Flavobacteriaceae bacterium | reverse complement strand
CAAACCTAATAAATACACTATATTTGCCCTTATTTAGAATCAATCTATATAACAATATGATACAAGTTAGCGAAGAAGCAAAAATAAAAGTCATTCAAATGATGCAAGAAGACGGTTACAACCCTCAAACAGATTTTGTTAGAGTTGGTGTAAAAAGTGGCGGTTGTTCTGGTTTATCTTATGAATTAAAATTCGATAAAAATAAAACTGAAAACGATTCTCTTTTTGAAAATAATGAGATAAAAATCATTGTGGAGAAGAAGAGCTTTTTGTACCTTGCAGGCACAATTTTAGAATATTCTGGAGGCTTAAACGGTAAAGGTTTTGTGTTTAACAATCCTAATGCCAATAGAACTTGCGGTTGTGGAGAAAGTTTTTCACTATAAAATAATATTTAAGAATTTAGAAATTGAAACTTTTTTTTCAATCTTTAAGTTTTTAATCTTTGAATAAAAAATGAAATATACAGAAGACGATTTAAAATCAGATTTAGAAAACCAAGAATATGAATATGGTTTTTATTCTGATTTAGATTCAGATACTTTTCCAAAAGGATTAAACGAAGACATTGTGCGTGCAATTTCTAAAAAGAAAGAAGAACCAGAATGGATGACTGAATGGCGTTTAGATGCTTTTAAAATTTGGAAAGAAATGGAAGAACCAACTTGGGGAAATGTTCATTACAAAAAACCCGATTTTCAAGCTATCTCTTATTATTCTGCTCCTAAAAAGAAAGAAGAATTAGAAAGTTTAGATCAAGTGGATTCAGAATTACTTAAAATGTATAACAAATTAGGTATTTCTGTAAATGAACAAAAAAGAATGAATAATGTTGCGATGGATATTGTAGTAGATTCGGTTTCGGTAGCTACAACTTTCAAAAAAACATTAGCAGAAAAAGGAATTTTATTTATGCCTATTTCTGAAGCTATTCAAAAACATCCAGATTTAGTAAAAAAATATATAGGCACAATCGTTCCTAAAAAAGACAATTTTTATGCAGCGTTAAATTCCGCTGTTTTCACTGATGGTTCTTTTTGCTACATTCCAAAAGGCGTCCATTGTCCCATGGAATTATCCACTTATTTTAGAATTAACGAAGGTGGAACAGGTCAGTTTGAACGCACTTTATTAATTGCAGACAAAGGTAGTTATGTAAGTTACCTTGAAGGTTGTACTGCACCAAGCAGAGATGAAAATCAGTTACACGCTGCCGTTGTAGAGCTCATTGTTTTAGATGATGCAGAAATAAAATATTCTACCGTACAAAATTGGTATCCAGGAAATAGTGAAGGAAAAGGTGGTGTTTTTAACTTTGTTACCAAACGTGCTTTATGCGAAAAAAATGCAAAAGTATCATGGACACAAGTTGAAACAGGCTCTGCGGTTACTTGGAAATATCCTAGCTGTGTGCTTAAAGGCGATAATTCCGTAGGCGAATTTTATTCCATTGCAGTTACCAACAATTTCCAACAAGCAGATACTGGTACAAAGATGATTCACTTAGGTAAAAATACCAAAAGCACCATAATTTCTAAAGGAGTTTCTGCTGGAAAATCACAAAATTCTTATCGTGGCTTAGTACATATAGGTTCAAAAGCAAAAAATGCTCGAAATTTTTCACAATGTGATTCCTTATTGATGGGAAATGAGTGTGGAGCACATACTTTTCCGTATATAGAATGTAAAAATAATTCAGCGCAACTAGAACACGAAGCAACCACAAGTAAAATTGGCGAAGACCAATTATTTTATTGCAACCAACGTGGTATTGATACCGAAAAAGCCATCGCTTTAATTGTAAATGGATTTAGTAAAGAAGTTTTAAATAAATTACCAATGGAATTTGCCGTAGAAGCTAGAAAACTATTAGAAGTTTCTTTGGAAGGCTCAGTTGGATAGACAAAAATAAAATAATAAACAAATGAAAAAAATAATTTTAATTTTAGTAGCAAGTACCTTTTTATTTTCTTGTAATAAAGAGAATAAAAAAGTAACAAAAAAAGAAAACTTAATAAAATTGCACGTTTTTTCTGGTGGAAAAATTGTAGTAAATAATTTAGAATTATTCTCACAAGACACCACATATCACGGTCAAAATAAAACTTTTGCCGATGCGTTTTATGTAATAGAGCACCCAAAAGGAAATTTAATTTGGGATGCTGGTTTACCAGAAAATTTAGTTGGTCAAAAACCATTTACAGATCCTAGCGGTGCATTTACTGTCTCTAGAAAAGATTCGCTAAAAAATCAATTAAAATCAATTGGTTTAAAGGTATCTGATTTTAAATATATTGCTTTATCGCACAATCATTTTGACCATATAGGTCATGCAAATTATTTTAAAGATGCTACTTGGTTGGTGCAAGAAAATGAATATAATTTCTTTAGATCGGACACTGTTAAGAAGCAACATCCAGAATTATACGAAGGTATAAAAAATCTGAAAAAACCTAAACTATTACATGGTGATTATGATGTTTTTGGTGATGGTACAGTAGTTATTAAATACGCTCCAGGCCATACTATTGGTCATCAAACTTTATACTTAAATATAGGTTTAGAAAAGCCCGTTATCTTGGTTGGTGATTTATGGCATTTTAAAGAAAATAGAATACATAAAAGAGTACCTATTTTTAATTATAGTTTAGAGCAAACTTTAAATAGTATGAAAGTTATAGAAGATTTTGCAAAAGAAAAAGGAGCAGAGATTATTATTCA
>CAZYKN010000313.1:0-2726 GCA_964648135.1 uncultured Flavobacteriaceae bacterium | reverse complement strand
TCTAAATCTTCTTTAGACAAATTAGAACCACTAGGCAAACACAAGCCTTTGTTAAATAAATCTTCTGAAACACCATTGGTGTAAGCAGGATAATCTTTAAATATAGGTTGTAGATGCATCGGTTTCCATAGTGGTCTGGCTTCAATATTATCTTTTTCTAACGCAAGTCGTATTTTTTCACGAGTTTCAAAACTATCCGTTAAAATGGTAGTTAGCCATCTGTTAGAATAAAAACCTTCTGGCTCATCGGCAAAAGTGATTTGCTCGATGTTTTTTAAAGCCTTTTTATAGAATTCATAATTTGCTCTACGTGCTTTTACTCTATCGTCTAAAACTTCTAATTGTCCACGACCAATACCTGCAACAATATTACTCATTCGGTAATTATAACCAATATGAGAATGTTGATAATGTGGCGCAACATCTCGTGCTTGTGTTGCTAAAAAAGTGGCTTTTTGGGTATATTCTTCGTTATTTGAAACCAATGCTCCACCTCCAGAAGTGGTGATTATTTTGTTTCCGTTGAAGGAATAGATGCCTATTTCTCCAAATGTTCCCATTGCTTTTCCCTTATAAGTTGAACCAATCGCTTCGGCAGCATCTTCTATAATTGGAATATCATATTTTTTTGATATTTCAATAATTTCATCCATTTTACTTGGCATTCCGTAAAGATGCACTACAATGATTGCTTTTGGTTTTTCCCCTTTTGCAATGCGGTCTTTTATGGCTTTTTCTAATGAAATAGGACACATATTAAAAGTGTCTTTTTCAGAATCTACAAAAATAGGAATTGCTTTTTGATAGCGAATTGGATTAGCCGAAGCTGAGAATGTAAAAGATGAACAGATAACCTCATCATCTTCTTTCACGCCTAAAATAATTAAGGCTAAATGAATTGCAGATGTTCCAGAAACCAAAACACTACAATGTTTCGCTCTTGTATAATTACAGATTTCTTGTTCAAAGCCGTTAACATTTGGACCTAATGGCGCAACCCAATTAGTATCAAATGCTTCTTTTACGTATTTTTGTTCTTCACCTGTTAAGTGTGGAGAGGAAAGCCATATTTTTTCTTTCATTTTTTAGGTTTTATTTAGTGTAAACTGTTCGTTAGTGAAATATTCTAAATACTCTTTGATTTTATGTACCAGATAAAATGGTAAATTCATAAGATAAAATGATTTACCAGAAATTGTTTTAGTTTTAATTATTGAAAAGTTTGAATTATAAACTCTTACTGCATATTTATGTGGACATTGATCCATAAATTGATGAAGTGATCTTAATTTACCACTTTTACCAGATTTAACTTCAATGGGGATTATTTGATTTTTATAAGGTATCACAAAATCTACTTCTGCTGAAGATTGTCTTTTCTCTCTCACCCAAAAATGAATATTTTTTAGTAAAGATGGAAAAACCGTATCTAACTCTTGTGCTACAATATGTTCAGCAATTCTACCTTTATACACATCGAGAATATTTTTACTTTCAAATATTTCTTGTTGAACACCTGCAAAATAATTTACTAAACCTGTATCTAAAAGTTGTAATCTAGGCATTTTTTTGAAATCAGAGATTAACGGTGGTTTCTCTTGTGTGATAGGATATACCAATTTTAGTATGTTTGTTTTTTCAAGTATAGTAAATGTTTCTGAGACCTCTTTTGATTTATAATTAGAATTTGCAAAACCAATAAATTTTATTCTATTGCCTGCATAAGCAAAAGAGTTTTTAATTAAAAAACGGATTATTCTTCTTTCGCTTGTATTTTTAGCATATTTTTCAACATCATCTAAATAAGAAATGATTAAATTTTCGTAAATAGAGTTTAATTGAATTAAATCATTGGATTCTACAAATTGTTGAATAATCTCTGGCATTCCTCCAATAAGCGAATAAGTATAAAAAAGTTTCGTTAATTTTTCATGTGCATAATTAGCAATTGGAATATTGTTTAATAAATTGATGTTTAATGTTTCTTCTTTGGCTAATAGAAATTCGGAAAAAGAAAATGGCATTATTTTTAAAAAGCTCACTCTACCTACAGGAAATGAGATATTTTCATTTAAAACCATTTCCAATAACGAACCTGCTGCAATAACGTGAAATTCTGGAGTTTCTTCATAAAAATAGCGAAGTTGTTGTATGGCATTTGGTACATTTTGTATTTCATCAATAAACAACAAAGTACTCGTGAAATTTTTTTGCAAGTTTCTTTCGTAGAATATAGCGTCAATTAATTCTGAAAACTGTACGTTTTTTTTAAAAATATTTTTATCTTTTGTTTCTTCTAAATTATAGTATAAAAAATGATTGTATTTTTTCGCAAACAATTTAACTAAAGTAGTTTTACCTACTTGCCTTGCACCTCTTAACACAAGAGGTTTTCTATCTTTTTTTCTTGCCCATTCGTCTAAAGTATTAATATTATTCCTAAAAAACATACCACAAAGTAACGTAAAATTATTAAATAAAGCACAATAAAATAAGAATTATTTTTAAACAGAACAAACACAAAGTAAGGGTTATTTTTGATAAAAACAAACACAAAGTAAAGGTTAATTTTAATGAAAACAAACACAAAGTAAGGGTTAATTTTGGTTGAAATGTTACTTTACAAAGTAATGATGGTATTATTTATTGTTTTATGCACATTTTATGGTGTAATAAATTCATGATAGTTTTTAGGAGTTATTATTTTTGTTTCTGCATGAGGATAT
>CAZYKN010000312.1:0-2737 GCA_964648135.1 uncultured Flavobacteriaceae bacterium | reverse complement strand
CAAGCACAAACTACTAACACACCTCTAGCCATTGAAATTGATTATGCTAAGGGTTCTTATATTTATGATAAAAAAGGAAAAAAGTATTTAGATTTTATTGCTGGAGTTTCGGCAAATACTTTGGGTCATAATCATCCTAAAATAAATAAAGCCATAAAAGAGCAAGTAGATAATTATTTACATGTAATGGTTTATGGTGAATTTATTCAAGAAAAACCTGTGAAATTATCTAAATTATTAATTCAACATTTACCCGATTTTTTTAATCAGGTTTATTTGGTTAATTCTGGTACAGAAGCTACTGAAGGCGCATTAAAAATGGCTAAACGAGTTACTGGAAGATCTGAATTGATTGCCGCTCATAATTCGTATCACGGAAACACACAAGGTTCAATGAGTGTTTGTGGTGCAGAAGAGCAAAATCGTGCTTTTAGACCTTTATTGCCAAATGTAAAATTTATTGAATTTAATAATTTTAAAGACCTGAATAAAATCACAACAAAAACTGCTGGAGTTATCTTAGAAACCATTCAAGGAGGAGCAGGTTTTATTGTACCAAAACCACATTATTTAAAAGCTGTAAAAGAGCGTTGTCAAGAAGTTGGTGCGCTTTTAATATTAGATGAAATCCAAAGTGGAATTGGTAGAACAGGCAAATTATTTGAATTTTTAAATCATGATATGTTTCCAGACATTATCATAACAGGAAAAGGACTTGGTGGAGGTTTGCCTATTGGAGCATTTATTACTTCTAGCTCAAATATGGAACAATTTAAGGAACATCCTAAATTAGGACATATTACTACTTTTGGAGGAAATCCTTTAATCGCAGCTTCGGCTTTAGCTACTTTAGAGGAAGTATTGAATCCACAACTAATGGAAAAAGTTTTACAAAAAGAGCAACTTTTTCGCAAATTACTTGTTCACCCTAAAATTAAAGAAATAAGAGGTAAAGGGTTGATGTTGGCTTTAATTGTTGAAACTCCAGAAATTGCATCAAAAATTATTTTAAAATCTTTAGAAAACGGATTACTTTTATTTTGGTTATTGTTTGAAGGAAAAGCTGTTAGAATAACTCCTCCTTTAAATATTTCTGATGATGAAATTAAGGAAGGTTGTGAGCTTATTTTAAATGTTTTGGAAAAGTTGTAAAGCAGTATAATAAAGTGTGGGCTTCACTTAAAGTAAAACCCTCACTATTATATTTTTTTAGCATCAATCCGTGCTTGTGCAATATTGTAAGCTGCTTGATAGGTTGAAATTTGCTTTTCATCAGATAATTTAAAAATTTCTAAAGTTGTATTGTAAATATTTTCTGTTTGTTTGATGATTTCTTTTTTACCATACTTTTCAATTTCTGCATAAACATTAATAATTCCTCCTGCATTAATTAAAAAATCTGGAGCATAGGCAATTCCTTTTTCTTTTAATAAATTTCCATGCTTTATTTCATCTTGCAACTGATTATTTGCTGCTCCTGCAATTACTTTTGCTTTAAGTCTATTGATTGTTTGGTCGTTTATAGTCGCTCCTAAAGCACAAGGCGAATAAATATCAACATCTAAACCATAAATATCTAAATTGGTATGAATTTTTGCGCCATATTTATTGCTTACTCTTTCTAATTGTTCTTTGTTAATATCGTTAATGATAATTTCCGCTCCTTCTTTGGTTGCTAAATCTACAATGGTTTCTCCAACATGACCAATACCTTGAACTAAAATTTTCTTTCCAGCTAAATTATCTGTTCCAAATTGATACTTAGCCGCAGCTTTCATTCCCATAAAAACACCGTAAGCTGTAATTGGAGACGGATTACCAGCACCTCCTAAACTTTCAGAAATTCCAGTTACATAAGGCGTAACTTCTCTAACAATATCCATATCTCTAGTTTCCATTCCTACATCTTCTGCGGTAATGTATTTTCCGCTAAGAGAATGTACAAATTCTCCAAATTTACGCATTAACGCATCTGTTTTTTGAGTTTTAGCATCGCCAATGATTACTGCTTTTCCACCTCCAAGTTTTAAACCTGTAATTGCCGCTTTATAACTCATTCCTCTTGATAAACGCAACACGTCTTGTAAGGCTTCGGCTTCGTTTTTGTAATTCCACATTCTTGTTCCTCCAAGTGCTGGTCCTAAATTGGTATTGTGTATTCCTATAATGGCTTTTAAGCCAGTTTCTTTATCGTTGCAAAAAACAATTTGCTCGTGATTATCAAAAGAAAAATTACCAAAAACTGGATTTACTTTTGCTAAATCTTTTGAATCAATTATATCTGTAGTCATTTATATCTTATTAAAATGTACAGCAAAATTAAGCTAATTATCACAATTACGAAAACGTTTTTTTTATTTTGAAAAGAATAATTATTACCTTAAAAAGCTTATGACCGCTTTGCGTCAAGAGATAAGACACGAGATAAGTGCTAATAAGTTAATAGTCATATTCTTAAAATGATCATTTTATGTAAAATTTCTTAATACATGACAAAAAATACTTCAACAGATGTAGATTTGTAAAAATCAACACCTTAGTATTCAGACCTCACAGGTTTTTAAAACCTGTGAGGTCTCTAAATTAAAGAAATTTTAAATGATTGTTAATTTTTGTCATGTACTAAAGTGAAATTTAAAATAACCATTTTTTATTTGATGATAGTAATATCAGGGCAAACTTATACTTTTTTGTATTAAAGTTGATTTGCTTGTCATTCCTGCGTAGGCAGGAATCT
>CAZYKN010000311.1:0-2743 GCA_964648135.1 uncultured Flavobacteriaceae bacterium | reverse complement strand
AGTTATAAAACCAACGTTTACCGCTAATGTAACGCAACGTAAAGGCTTCTTAATTGCTGGTTCTGCTGGTGGTGGAGCGCAATCTGTTGCTAAGTTTTTAGCCATGGCTGGTATTTATGCTGGTTTAGAAACTACTATGAAAGGAGAATATCCTATTACTGTTGGTACAGGTTTTTCTGTAGCTGAAGTAATTTTTGACCATAAAAAAATTAATTATACTGGTTTATTAGCTCCTGAATATATTTTAATTGTAAGCATAGATGGATTGAATAAAGTACAATCTAAATTAAATACAGAAAGTACCATTTTAATGGATGAAAAATTAGTTACTGATGAATTATTGGCAACATATCCTAACATACTTTCCGTTCCATTAACAAAAAATTTCAATAAAAAAAGTTTGGCTTTAGCTGCTGTTGCTTACATTTTAAATAAAGAAAAAATTATTCCGTTAGACGCTTTAAAAGAAGCGGTTAGCAACCACAGGTTAAAGGATATCTTTATTGATGTAATTGATAAAGTTATTGAGGTATAATTGATGAATATGCTAGTCAGCACTTCACTAAACACTCACACCGCAACTTTAAGTTGCAGTGTGAGTGATTAATTTAATAGTCATACAATTCCTTTAAAGCAGTTCTAAAACGTTCCACTGGCAAATAGATTTTTTCTAAATTCTCTGCGAATGGTATAGGCATTTCTAAACCTCCAACTCTTTTTACAGGAGCGTCAAGTGAATTAAAACAATTCTCGGTAATTAAAGCAGATAAATCTGATGCTATTCCACCAAACAAGCTATCTTCTTGTAAAATAATTACTTTACAAGTCTTATTTACTGAATTATAAATGGTATTTGTATCTAAAGGTTGTAAAGTACGTAAATCAATTAAATCTACATTGTATGCTTTAAAATTGTCTTCATTCAATATGTCCAAAACCCAATGCACACCTTGACCATAGGTAATTATGGTTAAATCTGTTCCTTCTTTAAGCAAACTCGCTTTTCCAAAAGGCAATGTGTAATAATCCGTTGGTACTTCTTGATAAATAGAACGATACAGTTTTTTATGTTCAAAAAACAACACAGGATTAGGGTCTTCAATAGCAGTTGCCAACAAGCCTTTGGCGTCATAAGGAAATGCAGGATAAACCACTTTTAATCCTGGTGTTTTGGTAAACCAAGCTTCGTTAGTTTGCGAATGGAACGGTCCTGCTCCAACACCTGCACCACAAGGCATACGCAAGACTACATCTGCATTTTGTTCCCATCTGTAATACGATTTTGCTAATAGATTAATCACAGGATTAAATCCTGAAGTAACAAAATCTGAGAATTGCAATTCAACTACTGCTTTATATCCTTTTATTGCTAACCCATAAGCTGCTTCTATGATGGTTGATTCACAGATTGGCGTATTCCTAATTCTATCTTTACCAAATTGTTCTAAAAAGCCATCAGTTATTTTAAAAACACCTCCATATTCCGCAATATCTTGTCCCATAATAACTAAGTTATCATGTTTCTCCATACATTGCTTTAATCCATTAGAAACAGCATCAACTAAACGTATTTTTTCTGTCTTATTGTTTGGTTTAACTTCTTGATAATCAGTTTTTTTATAAACACTATTTAATTCATTAGTTACTGTTGCATAAATTGGATCTTCTGCAAATGCAATAGCTAAATTATCATTAATTTCTTTGGTTATTTTTTGCTTAATTTCAATTTCTTTTGCTTCTGACAATACCTTTTCTTTTCGCAAAAAATTGGTGAAATTTTCAATAGGATCTTTTAATGCCCATTGGTCTCTAAGTTCTTGAGGAACATATTTAGTACCACTAGCCTCTTCATGACCATGCATTCTAAAAGTTTTAAATTCTAAAAGTACAGGTCTGTTTTTTTTACGAATGCTTTCGGCAATTTTTTTAACTTTAGTATAGACTTCAATAATATTATTCCCATCAATGGTATAACTTTCCATTCCGTAGCCAATTCCTTTATCAGCTACATTCTGATTTTTCATTTGCTGAGCAGTTGGTGTAGATAAACCATAACCATTATTTTCAATACAGAAAATCACAGGTAAATCCCAAACAGAGGCTACATTCATTGCTTCGTGAAAATCACCTTCACTTGTTCCTCCTTCACCAGAAAAAACGGCAGTAACCTGATTGTTTTTAGATAACAAATTTGCTAATGCAATTCCGTTTGCAACTCCTAATTGAGGCCCTAAATGAGAAATCATTCCAACAATATGATATTCATTTGTTCCAAAATGAAAAGAACGATCACGACCGTTCGTAAATCCGTTTTTCTTACCTTGCCATTGTGAAAATAACCGATGTAAAGGAATATTTTTTGTAGTAAAAACACCTAAATTTCTGTGCATTGGCAAAATATATTCATCTTGTTCTAAAGCACTTGTAACACCAACAGATATTGCCTCTTGCCCAATACCAGAAAACCATTTTGAAATTTTACCTTGACGCAGTAAAATAAGCATTTTAAGCTCAATCATTCTAGGTTTCATTATTGCTTCATATAAATAAAGCAATTCATCATCGGTTAGCTTACCTCTATTATATTTTATCATCTAAAAATATTTTTATAAAAATTTAAGCCAAAAATAATATTAAAAATTGAACAAGGTAGTAAATAGTGTAAAAATATATGGTGCTACTGCAATTATTGTGGATTAATAATTTGATTTTTAGACTTAAAGACTTTAGACTTAAAGACTTT
>CAZYKN010000310.1:0-2759 GCA_964648135.1 uncultured Flavobacteriaceae bacterium | reverse complement strand
AAATAAATATATTTGCAACTTATAAAACAAAGAAGATGATAAAGATTACTTTGCCAGATGGCTCAATTAAAGAAGTAGCAAAAAACAGCACACCAATGGATGTGGCTAAAAGTATAAGCGAAGGCTTTGCTAGAAATGTAATTTCGGCAAGTTTCAATAACGAAACTGTTGAAACTACCACACCTTTAACAACCGATGGCTCTTTAGTTTTATATACATGGAAAGATGATTTAGGTAAAAAAGCCTTTTGGCATTCTTCTGCGCACGTATTGGCGCAAACTATTTTATATTTTTATCCTGATGCCAAATTAACCATTGGTCCTGCAATAGAAAATGGATTTTATTATGATGTAGATTTTAATGGAGAAGTGTTAAAAGAAGGAGATTTTGATAAGTTAGAAAAGAAATTTTTAGAATTTGCAAGAGAAAAAGCCGAATTTAAAAAACGTGCTATCTCTAAAGAAGAAGCCTTAAAAAAATACAAAGCAGAAAATAACGAGTTTAAAGTAGAACTCATTGAAAACCTAGAAGATGGTACTATTTCCTTCTGCGACCATGGTGATTTTACGGATTTATGTAGAGGTGGACACATACCAAATACAGGAATTATAAAAGCTGTAAAAATAATGAGTGTTGCTGGTGCGTATTGGCGTGGCGATGAAAAAAACAAACAACTAACTCGTGTTTACGGTATTTCTTTTCCTAAACAAAAAGACCTCAAAGAATATTTAGCATTACTTGAAGAAGCAAAAAAACGAGACCACAGAAAACTAGGTAAAGAATTAGAATTATTTACATTTTCGCCTAAAGTTGGTCAAGGATTGCCTTTATGGTTACCTAAAGGAGCTGCTTTAAGAGAACGTTTAGAACAATTTCTTAAAAAAGCACAAAAAAAAGCAGGTTACGAAATGGTCATTACACCACATATTGGTCATAAAGATTTATATGTAACTTCTGGTCATTATGAAAAATATGGAGCAGATAGCTTTCAACCTATTTCTACACCAAAAGAAGGTGAAGAATATTTATTAAAACCAATGAATTGTCCGCATCATTGCGAAATTTTTAACGACAAACCATACTCTTATAAAGATTTACCTAAACGATTTGCAGAATTTGGAACTGTTTATCGTTATGAGCAAAGTGGAGAATTGCACGGTTTAACACGTGTGCGTTGCTTCACTCAAGATGATGCGCATATATTTTGTACTCCAGAGCAATTAGATCAAGAATTTAAAAATGTAATTGATTTGGTGCTTTATGTATTTAGTGCTTTAGGTTTTGAAGATTTTACAGCGCAAATTTCCCTACGTGATCCTGATAATAAAGAAAAATACATTGGTTCTGATGAAAATTGGGCTAAAGCCGAAAACGCCATCATTAATGCAGCCAAAGAAAAAGGATTGACAACCGTAGTTGAATATGGTGAAGCTGCCTTTTACGGTCCTAAATTAGACTTTATGGTAAAAGATGTTTTAGGCAGAAGTTGGCAATTAGGTACTATACAAGTAGATTATAATTTACCAGAAAGATTTGATTTGAACTATAAAGGTTCAGACAATCAATTACATAAACCTGTAATGATACATCGAGCACCTTTTGGCTCAATGGAACGATTTATTGCCATATTATTAGAGCATACAGGAGGAAATTTCCCACTTTGGCTGATGCCTGAACAGGTAATTTTACTACCAATTAGCGAGAAATATGAAAAATATACGAAAAAAGTTTTAAATCTCCTAGAAAATTACGAAATTCGCGCCCTCGTAGATGATAGAAATGAGAAAGTTGGAAGAAAAATACGAGATGCCGAAATGAGTAAAATTCCTTTTATGATTATCATAGGAGAAAAAGAAGAGGAAACAGAAACTATTTCGGTAAGAAAACATAGCGAAGGAGATATGGGAACATTTAAAATTGAAGAATTTGCCCAAATCATTGATAAAGAAATTAAAAAGACAATTAAAGAATTTTAGTAACAGCTTTTATAGCAATTAAATTATATAGCCATAGCAATACGTAGAAAAAGAAGCAGAAGAGGTCCTGGAAGAGTTTTTAAAGAGGACAAACACAGAATTAACGGTAAAATAATTCGTACACCAGAAGTACGCCTTGTTGGAGATAACGTTGAGGTTGCTGTTTATCCTATTGCCAAAGCAAAACAAATGGCAGAAGAAATGGGTTTAGATTTAGTAGAAATCTCTCCAAATGCCAATCCTCCTGTTTGTAAAATAATGGATTATAAAAAGTTTCTTTACGAAGATAAAAAGCGTGAAAAAGCTTTAAAGGCAAAAACAACAAAAGTAGTCATTAAAGAAATTCGGTTTGGTCCACAGACCGATGATCATGATTATCAGTTTAAAATGAAACACGCCAAAAAGTTTTTAACTGATGGTGCAAAATTAAAAGCATTTGTATTCTTTAAAGGACGATCAATTATCTTTAAAGAACAAGGTCAGATTTTATTGTTGCGTTTAGCACAAGATTTAGAAGACTACGGTAAAGTAGAACAAATGCCAAGATTAGAAGGAAAACGTATGACTATGTACATTGCTCCTCACAAGAAAAAATAAAATAAGTAGTAAATTATATATTATTAACGTGCTTGAACAAGCACAAAACAAGGAAAAAATGCCTAAACAAAAAACAAAATCTAGTGCCAAAAAACGATTTAAAGTTACTGGAACTGGAAAATTAAAAAGAAAACACGCTTTTAAAAGTCATATTTTGACTAAAAAAAGTAAAAAAAGAAAGTTAAA
>CAZYKN010000309.1:0-2766 GCA_964648135.1 uncultured Flavobacteriaceae bacterium | reverse complement strand
CAATTAGATTATACTATTGGTACATCAAGCAGAAGCACAAAACTCGTTCATGGAGGTGTGCGTTATCTAGCGCAAGGAGATGTTGGTTTGGTTTTTGAAGCTCTAAAGGAACGTGGTTTATTATTAAAAAACGCACCTCATTTAGTTAAAAATATCTCTTTTTTAATACCTTCTTATGCTTGGTGGTATAAGCCTTTTTATACCTTTGGATTAACAATATACGATTTGCTTGCAGGAAGGTTAAGTTTTGGTTGGTCAAAACCTTTTTCAAGAAAAGATACCATTGCTAAAATGCCAAACCTTATTAAAAAAAATCTTAGAGGAAGTATTCTGTATCACGATGGGCAATTTGATGATAGCCGTTTAGGGATTAATTTAGTGCAAACCATTATTAAAAAAGGCGGAACAGCTTTAAATTATGTTAAAGTAATTAATTTAATTAAGGAGAACTCAAAAGTTAAAGGTGTTGAAGTAATTGATGTTGAAACGGATAAAAAATATACCATCAAAGCAAAGGCAATCATTAATGCCACAGGTGTTTTTGCCGATAAAATTTTAAAAAAGGATAATCCAAAAGCAAAAAACAAAGTACAACCAAGTCAAGGAGTACATTTGGTAATTGATAAAGAATTTTTGCAATCCGATTTTGCTTTAATGATTCCAAAAACCATCGATGGTAGAATATTGTTTGCTGTTCCATGGCACAATAAAGTTATTTTAGGAACAACGGATATTCCTATTAAAAAGCCAGTAATAGAACCTCAAGTAACCACTAAAGAAATAGATTTTATTTTAGAAACTGCAGGACGCTATCTAACTAAAAAACCTACTCGTTCAGATATTACAAGTATGTTTGCAGGTTTACGACCGTTAGCTGCTCCAGAGCATGATGAAAGTGGTAAAACAAAAGAAATTTCTAGAAAACATAAAATAATGATTTCTAAGTCAGGTTTAATTTCAATTATTGGAGGGAAATGGACAACCTATCGAGAAATGGGAGAAGATGTTATTGATAAGGCAATAAAAAAAGCAAAATTACCTAAAAGGAAGTCCGTTACTGAAAATTTGAAAATCCACGGATTTAGAAAAGAAACGGATTTTGATAATCCTCTATATTTTTATGGTTCAGATATTAAAATCATCCATAAATTAATAAAAGAAGACGATAGTTTAAAAACCATATTAAGTGAAAAATTGCAAATCATAGAAGCGCAAATAGTTTTGGCTGTTAGAAATGAATATGCAAGAGAAATTTCTGACATCCTAGCAAGACGTACAAGAGCGTTGTTTTTAGATGCTAGCGAAAGCGTGCGGATTGCACCTAGAGTTGCAACAATTATGGCAAAAGAATTAAATTATTCCAAAGAATGGGAAAAATATCAAGTATTAAAATTTAAAGATTTAGCTTCAAAGTATATGTTATGATTTGGCGCAAATATCACTAAAAAATACATTATTAAATCCAAAACAAATCCAAATGTTGAACCAACCTAAAGATAAACCACAAATAGAAAAATCAAAAATAGATTTAACATATAAAAAAATGCGATTGCAAGTGTTTTTTGGAATATTTATAGGTTATGCAGGTTATTATTTGGTTCGGAAAAATTTCTCTTTAGCTATGCCAAGCCTTATAGAGCAAGGTTATACTAAATTAGAATTAGGTTTTGCTTTGTCTGGAGTGTCTATTGCTTATGGTTTGAGTAAATTTTTAATGGGAAATGTTTCCGATAGAAGTGATGCAAGAAAATTTATGCCTTTAGGTTTGTTAATGTCTGGTTTAATTATGTTGTTTTTTGGCTTTTCACCTTTGGCAACTTCATCTGCTGGAATCATGTTTGTTTTACTTTTGTTAAACGGATGGTTTCAAGGAATGGGTTGGCCACCAAGCGGACGAATAATGGTACAGTGGTTTTCCATTAAAGAAAGAGGAACAAAAATGTCTATATGGAATACCGCTCATAATGTTGGCGCAGCCATAATGCCTTCCATTGTAGTTTTTGGGGTTGCCTTTTTTTCTGATTGGCATGCTACTTTTTATTTACCAGGAATGGTGGCAATTTTTATAGCAGGAATTGTATTTATTACTTTAAGAGATAGACCAACTGCCGTAGGCTTACCAACTATTGAAGAATATAAAAATGATTATCCCGAAGAAATTGAAGGTGTAAATCAGAATGAATCCATTTCAGCTAAAGAAATTTTTGTGAAATACGTATTTAAAAATAAGTTGTTGTGGTTTATTGCTATTGCTAATATTTTTGTGTATTTGGTGCGATATGGTGTGCTGGATTGGGCACCAACCTATTTAAAAGAAGTCAAAGATTTCTCATTTAAAGAAAGCGGTTGGGCATATTCACTTTACGAATGGGCAGGAATTCCAGGAACTATTCTTGCAGGTGTAATTAGCGATAAATGGTTTAAAGGCAAACGTGCTCCTGTGAGTATTATTTATATGGTTTTGGTATTGATATCGGTAATTATTTATTGGAAAAATCCAGCAGGACATCCATTAATTGATAATTTAGCCTTGGTTGCTATTGGTTTTCTAATTTACGGACCTGTGATGTTGATTGGTGTACAAGCATTAGATTTAGTTCCTAAAAATGCCGCTGGAACTGCTGCAGGTTTTACGGGTTTATTTGGTTATCTTGGAGGTGCTTTAACCGCAAATATTGCTATGGGTTATTTAATTGATAATTATTCGTGGAATAGTAGTTTTATCCTGTTGGTTGGAGCTTGTATTTTATCCATTATCTTTATTGG
>CAZYKN010000308.1:1550-2769 GCA_964648135.1 uncultured Flavobacteriaceae bacterium | reverse complement strand
ATCACTCCTCAAACTTCCCAATACCTTCTTTTAACCAAGCAATATATTTTTCAATATCTGGATCATAAGAAGAAAAACCATTAAGAGCTTCCATACTATGATGATTTAAAATTACATAATAAGGTTGTGCATTGGCTTTGTAGTGTTTCATTTGAAAATCACTCCATTTATTACCAACGGTTCTAATTTTTTTACCTGTTTCTTTAGAAGTGTATTGATCTTCTTTTGGTAATGCTTTTTTAAAATCTACATATAATGAAATTAAAACCATATCTTTTTTCATTATTTGCATTACTTTTGGGTCAGACCATACTTGTTCTTCCATTTTTCTACAATTTACACAAGCTTTTCCTGTAAAGTCTAATAAAATAGGTTTGTTTACTTTTTTAGCATACGCCAATCCTTCATCAAAATCTTCAAAAGATGGAATGTCGTGAGGTCCATAAACAGCGCCATCTGGTAATTTTTCTTGTAAAACAGAGCCTTTTGACGAGCCTACACCATAAGGTGATTCACTATAATTTAATGGAGGCGGAAATCCGCTTATCAATTTTAAAGGAGCTCCCCAAAGTCCAGGAATTAAGTAAATAACAAAAGTTAGCGTTAGTAAACCAAGCATTAATCTACCAACAGAAATATGATCTAAAGGCGAATCGTGTGGTAATTTAATTTTTCCGAATAAATAGAATGCCATTGCACCAAATACAGCAATCCATATTGCTAAAAAGGTTTCCCGTTGTAGGTAGTGTGTATCTAAAACTAAATCGGCATTTGATAAAAATTTAAAAGCTAAAGCCAATTCTAAAAACCCTAAAACTACTTTTACTGTATTTAACCAACCACCAGATTTTGGTAAGGAATTCATCCAACCAGGAAATGCTGCAAATAAGGCAAAAGGTAAAGCAATAGCCATAGAAAAACCAAGCATACTTAAAATAGGTGCAACATATTCGCCTGTTGAAGCTGCCGCAACTAAAGCTGAACCTACAATTGGACCAGTACACGAAAACGATACAATTGCCAAGGCAAGTGCCATAAATAAAATTCCTACAATTCCTCCTCTGTCTGCTTGAGAATCGACTTTGTTTGCCCAAGAATTTGGTAGCATAATTTCAAATGCTCCTAAAAAGGAAATGGCAAAAACCACTAATAAAATAAAGAATATGATATTAAACCAAGGATTTGTAGAAAGCTCATTGAGTTTATCTGCTCCAAAAAT
>CAZYKN010000308.1:0-1450 GCA_964648135.1 uncultured Flavobacteriaceae bacterium | reverse complement strand
GTAACAGCAGTTGCTTTAGACAAATCAAATGTTGCGGTTTCTTCTACTTGAATACACGATGTTTTACAAACTTGCCCGTAAAGTGTCGCTTCAATTTTGGTAATGTTTTCTTTTAATAATTTTATTTTTTGTTTTAGGATAGCTTCTTTTGAAAAGAATATTTCTTCTTTTTTCCAAATATCGCTAAATTTCTTGTGTGTTTCACTTTCTTCAGCTTTACCTACAAATTTAAAATCTTTTCCTTTTTGTTCGCTATCAAATTCAACTGGCAAAGAAGCTCCTTGCGGATTGTACTGTGAGTACAAGTGCCATTTATCGGCAATTTTTGCTTTATAAACTAGGTAGTATTCTTTATCGTTAATTTTTTCTATAGAGGTTGTAAAAACAATAGGATTGTCATCATTTACCGTTTTATCTTCTTTTTTCTTTACGATATTTTCTATTTTTTCTTCAACAACAATCGCTTTACTCAAATCAAATTTTGCAGTTTTTTCAATTTGAATACACGATTTTTTACAAGCTTGACCATACAAGGTTAATTCCACTTCTTTAACATCAGGTTTTAGTAGTTTAATACGTTGTTTTAGCGTTCCTTCATTTGAAAAGAAAATTTCTTCTTTTTTCCAAACTTCACTGTATTCTTTATGTGTTTTGCTTTCTTCTGCTTTACCTACAAAGTCAAATAATTTCCCTTTTTGTTCGCTATCAAATTCAATAGGTAAAGAAGCTCCTTCTGGATTGTATTGTGAATACAAATGCCATTTATCTTCAATTTTTGCTTTAAAGACTAAGTAATATTCAGTTTCATTAATTTTTTCTGCGTGAGTTTCCCAAGTAACAGGTTCTTTAAAATCACTTTGTGAAAAAATGTTTAAATTAGTGATAAATAAAATGATAAAAAGTTTAAATATGTTCTTCATTATAATATGGTTTGTTTTAAAACGATTTATATGGTATAAACCCTAATTAATTATGCTTATTTCTGTACTATTTTTTGTTGTTTTGGTTACTTTAAACCTGTTATCTTGTCGCATTCCAATAACCCAAACAATTTTAGTATCGGACAAAAGTAACCAAATATTTTCTTTTTGAATAAGGGATAATTTTTCATCCTTAAAATACTTACTCAGTTTCTTTTTACCTGTCATTCCTATTGGATAAAAATAGTCGCCTTTTTGCCATTTTCTTACAATTAAAGGGAATTTTAACAAATCTTTATCAATTTGGATGTTAAATTTTGAGTGTTGAGTTTTGAATTTTGAATTTTGAATTTTGAATTTTGAATGGTGAATTTTGAATAGTGAATTTTGAATTTTGAATTTTTCATCAGATTCAGCTATCTCTTTTCTTTTTTCTTTTTTCTCTTTTCTATTTTTAACTAATAGCAAAAACGTCCTATCTTTAATTAAACGATGTGTTTTAGAAAAGACTTGTTTTCCACTTTGAGCTG
>CAZYKN010000307.1:0-2829 GCA_964648135.1 uncultured Flavobacteriaceae bacterium | reverse complement strand
ACTATTTCTCACCAAGCAATCGTTTAATTTCGCTAATTTTCATTAATGCTTCAACAGGAGTAGAAGTGTTTATATTAAACGATAAAATTTCTTCTTTAATTTCTTCTAATAACGGATCATCTAGTTTAAAAAAGCTGAGTTGAATATCTTCTTCGGTTGCTTTTTTTAGCTTTTCTTTAATTTCGTCTGAAGAGTGATTTTGCTCTAATCGTTTTAAAATTTTATTGGCTTTATGGATTACTAAATTTGGCATTCCTGCTAATTTGGCTACGTGAATACCAAAACTGTGCTCAGATCCTCCAGGAACTAATTTACGTAAGAAAATCACGTTGTCTTTGAGCTCTTTTACCGAAACATTAAAGTTTTTAATGCGTTCAAAAGTTTCGGTCATATCATTGAGTTCGTGGTAATGTGTAGCAAAAAGTGTTTTGGCTTTGGTTGGATGTTCGTGAATGTATTCGGCAATAGCCCAAGCAATTGAAATTCCATCATAAGTACTTGTTCCACGACCAATTTCATCTAATAAAATTAAGCTTCTATCAGATAAATTATTTAGAATATTAGCTGTTTCGTTCATTTCTACCATAAAAGTAGATTCTCCCATAGAAATATTATCACTTGCGCCAACTCTAGTGAAAATTTTATCTACAACACCAATTTTTGCGTGTGCTGCAGGAACATAAGAACCCATTTGTGCCAATAAAACAATGAGTGCAGTCTGACGTAAAATAGCGGATTTTCCACTCATATTTGGACCAGTAATCATAATGATTTGTTGCTGGTTTCGGTTTAAAACAACATCATTAGCAATATATTCTTCGCCAATAGGCAATTGTTTTTCAATTACAGGATGGCGACCATTTTTAATTTCTAAATTGGTTGATTCGTCTAAAATAGGTCTTGTGTAGTTATTATCAACTGCCGTTTTTGCAAAAGAACACAAGCAATCTAATTGTGCTATAAGTTGCGCATTGGTTTGTACTTTTTTAAGATATTTAAGCATAAAATGGAGTAATTGCTGGTAAATATCATATTCTAATTGTGCAATTTTTTCTTCAGCACCTAAAATTTTTGCTTCGTATTCTTTAAGTTCTTCGGTAATGTATCTTTCTGCAGCAACGAGTGTTTGCTTTCTAATCCATTCTTCTGGAACTTTGTCTTTATGTGTGTTTCTAACCTCAATATAATATCCAAAAACGTTGTTTGATGCAATTTTAAGCGAGGTAATTCCTGTGCGTTCTTGTTCTCTTTGTAACATATTATCGAGGTATTCTTTACCTGAATTTGAGATTTCTCTCAACTCATCTAACTCTTTATTTACTTTAGGAGCAATAGCGTTTCCTTTTGAAATATGTACAGGAGCATCGGCAACTAAAACACGATGTATCTCGTTAATCAATTCCGTTAACGGATGTAAATCTTCCCCAATTTTAGCAACAAAATTATTTTTTGATTGTGATGCTTCTTCTTTAATAGGTAAAATGGCTTTTAGCGAATCTTTTAATAAAACCACTTCTCTAGGATTAATTTTACCTGTGGCAACCTTAGAAATTAAGCGTTCAATATCACTTATTTGTTTAATTTGATAGGTCGCTGTTTTAAAAAAATGTTGCTTGTCAATTAAATATTTTACTACTTCGTGTCTTTGTTGAATTTGCTTTATGTTTTTCAGCGGAAGCGCTAACCAACGTTTTAATAATCGTCCACCCATTGGTGAGATGGTTTGGTCAATAATATCTAAAAGGGTTACTGCATTATTGGCAGTAGAAAAATACAATTCTAAATTTCTGATGGTAAATCTGTCCATCCAAATATAATTATCGGCTACAATTCTATTTACAGAAGTGATGTGTGATAATTTATGATGTTGCGTTTCAGATAAATAATATAAAATTACACCAGAAGCAATAATACCCAAAGGTAAATCGTCTATTCCAAAGCCCTTTAAATTTTTAATTTTAAAATGATTTTTTAGACTTTCATTGGCATAATCGGTTTTAAAAACCCAATCGTCTAAATAAAAAGTAGGATATTGTTCACCAAACTGCTCTTTAAACTGTTTTTTATATTGTTTTTGAACCAAGATTTCGCTTGGTTTAAAATTTTGAAGTAACTTATCAATATATTCTGTATTTCCTTGTGAAGTAAGAAACTCACCTGTAGAAATATCTAAAAAAGATACGCCAATTTCTTTCTTTTTAGCATAATGAATAGCTGCTAAAAAATTGTTTGTTTTTGCTTGAAGAATATCATCGTTTAAGGCAACTCCAGGAGTAACAAGCTCTGTAACACCACGTTTTACAATGGTTTTGGTTTTTTTAGGATCTTCTAGTTGATCGCAAATAGCAACACGCATTCCTGCTTTAACTAATTTAGGTAAATAGGTATTTATAGAATGATGAGGAAAACCAGCTAATGCTGTTTCGCTATCAGATCCTGCTCCACGTTTAGTTAAAGTAATATTTAGCACTTTTGCAGCTTTTACTGCATCTTCACCAAAGGTTTCATAAAAATCACCAACTCTAAAAAGCAACATTGCATCAGGATATTTTAACTTGATAGCATTGTATTGCTTCATTAAAGGAGTTACTTTTTTTGCTTTTGCCATTGGATATTTATTATTGAACAAATATAGTAAAATCTTGTAGAAAAAAAGAGGTAAATTTTAGCATTTCATAAGGAAGATGAAAAGCTTATTTTTGGAATTAAGGTATCTATTCAGCCATTAATTTCTCTCAAAGGTTACAAAATAAAATTCTCGCAAAGGCGCAAAGACGCTAAGTTGAATGTAATACCAATTCAACATCAAAATACGCTATAAATTATTTA
>CAZYKN010000306.1:0-2834 GCA_964648135.1 uncultured Flavobacteriaceae bacterium | reverse complement strand
TCTAAAACCACTTCAATTCTTCTATTTTTAGCTTTTCCTGCTTTAGTAGTATTGGTAGCAACTGGTAAAAACGCGCCTCTTCCTGCTGCGGTAACTTGCCTTGGATTTACTTGATTGTTTACTAAAATCCTAACAATAGCTGTGGCTCTTTTTGTGGATAAATCCCAGTTGTCAATAATTGCAGTATTGCTTTTATATGGTACATTATCTGTATGACCTTCAATCAATACATTAATATCTGGATTTTGTTTTAATACTTGTGCTAATTGCACAATAGCTGTTTTTCCTTGATTTCCTACATTCCATGAGCCTGAGCCAAATAAGAGTTTGTTTTCCATAGAAACATATACTTTTCCGTTTTTTCTATGAACTGTTAAACCTTTACCTTCAAAATTTTGTAAAGCATTAGAAACGGCTGTTTTTAAATGTTGCATTTTTGCTTCTTTGGCAGCAATTAAATCTTCCAATTGCTGTACTCTTTCAGATCGTGCTGCTAAATCTTTTTTCACTTTTTCTAAACGAGTACTTTCTGTAATTAAAGCATTTTCTTTTTCGTTTAAACGATTAGATAATGCTAATATTTCCTTTGCTTTGGCATCTAATTGTGAGGCGGAACTTTTAGATAATTCATTATAAGATGCTTCTAAGCGTTTTTTCTTTTCAGCTAAAGCGATGACATCACTTTGTAACACTGCTTTTGCAGAAGATAAACTATCAATACTTGATTTTAGTGATTTATTCTCGTTTTCTAATTGTTTTGTAGTAGAAAATAGTTCATCATTTTCTCCAACTAAATGGGTATTCTGATTTTTTAACCTGTTGTATTTATTGTCTAAATCATCATACATTCGTTTTGAAACGCAAGAGCTTAGACTTAATATTGCTAAAATTAGGATGCTTATTTTTTTCATTTTTAATTTATCTTTTAATTGTAACTACATCTAGTGTAAAATAGTTGTCTTTTAAAACGCAACTTTCATCATTTTTATTGCCTTATCAACATCAGATGTTGGCATTTGACAAGCACCATCTACACAAATAAAAATCTTTGTTTCCTCTTTAAAAAACCGATTTTGTAACAAAGGCAAATTACTTTCAGTTAAACTACCAGCTATTAATTTATTTGGAATATATTGTTTATTTATAGCTTTAAGCTGATTTTTTGTCTCTTGACCAACAACAGCAACTTCATAAAAATCACCAACAAAATTACTATACAATAAATACCAATTTGAATAACCAGAACCGTATTGTGAAGCTTTATTTTTTACATTATTCAACATTGTTTGAGCAGTTGCTAAATATTTTCCATTACTGTAATAATGTCCTAATTTGAATAAATTATTTGCGGTAATTGAATTGGAAGAAGGAATAACATTATCATCTACATCCATTTTTCTGGTGATTAAACCTGTTTCTAAATCTGAGGTAAAGAAAAACATGCGTGATTTATCATCAAAGAAATGATCTAAACTGTAATTTGTTAATTGTTTGGCAATTTTGAGCCATTTTTCATCTAAGGTAGCTTGATACAGTTCAATAAAAGCATCAGCTACAGTTGCATAATCTTCTAAATAAGCGGTAATACTACTTTTTCCATCTTTATAATTTCTGTATAAACTGCCATCGCCTTTAAGTTGTACTTTGGCAATAAAATGAGCATTTTTAAGTGCAACATCTAAAAAATGTTGATCATCAAAAGCAATATAGGCATCAATATATCCTTTAAGCATCAAGGCATTCCACGAAGTTAGGGTTTTATCATCTAAACGAGGTCGTGCTTTTTTTGCTCTTTCTTCTAATAATAAATTTTTCCATTTTTTTATTTTTGGAAGTAATTTTTCTTCGGTAATATTGTATTCATTACAAAAATCAGTGATAGATTTTGTTCTAATTAAATTGAATTTACCTTCTTCCCATTCACCATAATCATTAATATTATAATATTCAGCAAATAAGTTAAAATCGCCTTGTAATAAGTTTTTAAGTTCGGTTTTTGTCCAAACATAAAAAGCACCTTCTTCTAATTTGCCTTGTTCGTTATCACTATCTGCATCTAAAGAGGAATAAAAAGCACCAATATCATTCATTAGTTCTCGCTCTACAAATTGTGTAGTTTCATAAACAGTTTCTTTGTACAATTCGTTTTTTGTAGCTGTATAAGCTTGTGCGTATAAACTCACTAACTGTCCGTTATCATACAACATTTTTTCAAAGTGCGGAATATGCCATTTACTATCGGTTGAATATCTTGCAAAACCTCCTCCAACTTGATCGTAAATACCTCCAAATGCCATTTTGGTAAGTGTAGTATTTACGTAATTTTTAATTTTAGCATCATTTGCTTGATAGGCATATCGTAATAAAAATTGAGTATTATTTGGCATCGGGAATTTTGGTGAACCTTGTCGTCCTCCCATCTTAAAATCCATATATTGTTGCCAATTAGTAACCATAATTTTAAGATCTTCTTTGGTGAAATTAGGTTTATCGGTATTAAAATGTACTAAACCAGAATTCACCACACCTTGATGTAATTTAGTAGCTTGTTCTTCTAATTTTTGCGGTTCTTCTTTGTTGATTTTTGCAATTTGTTGCAGTGCGTTCATCCAATTATTTTTAGGAAAATATGTTCCTCCCCAAACTGGTCTTCCGTCTGGCATTGCAATACAATTTAAAGGCCAACCACCTCTACCAGTCATTAATTGAACGGCATTCATATAAATTTGATCTACATCTGGACGCTCTTCTCTATCTACTTTTATACAAATGTAGTTTTCGTTCATTATTTTAGCCACTTCTTCATCTTCAAAACTTTCGTGTTCCATAACATG
>CAZYKN010000305.1:0-2836 GCA_964648135.1 uncultured Flavobacteriaceae bacterium | reverse complement strand
ATATAAAAAAAATACTATGTTAACAAAAGTTTATGGTTCTGCCGTTTTTGGTGTTGAAGCAACCACTATTACCGTTGAGGTGAATATTGATAAAGGAATTGCCTATCATTTAGTTGGTTTGCCAGATTCTGCTATTAAAGAAAGTTCGTATCGTATTTCTGCAGCGCTTAAAAATAATGGTTATCGTCTTCCAGGAAAAAAAATCACCATTAATATGGCTCCTGCCGATATGCGTAAAGAGGGTTCTGCGTATGATTTAACCATTGCAATGGGAATTTTAGCAGCTTCCAATCAAATTAAGGCTAAAAATATTGAAGAATATGTAATTATGGGAGAACTTTCCTTAGACGGAAGTATGCAATCCATTAAAGGAGCTTTACCTATTGCAATAAAAGCACAAGAAGAAGGATTTAAGGGTTTTTTTCTACCATCTCAAAATGCTAAAGAAGCTGCTATTGTAGAAGGTTTAGATGTTTATCCCATTGAAAATATAAAGCAAGTAATTGATTTTTTTGAAGGAAATTCAACCTTAGAACCTTTAAAAATTGATATTCAAAAGGAGTTTTATGAAAATTTAGAGCATCCAGAATTTGATTTTGCCGATGTAAAAGGTCAAGAATCAATTAAACGCTGCATGGAAATTGCAGCAACTGGAGGTCATAATATTATTTTAATTGGTCCTCCTGGTTCTGGTAAAACGATGTTAGCAAAACGTTTGCCTACAATTTTGCCACCAATGTCTATGCGTGAAGCTTTAGAAACAACAAAAATTCATTCGGTTGTTGGAAGAATAAAAGCCAATGCAGGATTAATGAGTCAAAGACCTTTTAGAGCACCACATCATACCATTTCTGATGTTGCCTTAGTTGGAGGTGGAGCATATCCGCAACCTGGAGAAATCTCTTTATCGCACAATGGAGTATTATTTTTAGACGAATTACCAGAATTTAAAAGAACGGTTTTAGAAGTAATGCGACAGCCTTTAGAAGATAGAGAAGTAACCATTTCTAGAGCACGGTTTACGGTTACTTATCCTAGTAGTTTTATGTTGGTTGCAAGTATGAATCCTAGTCCGAGTGGTTATTTTGTAGATTCCGATAATCCCTTAGCCTCTTCACCTCAAGAAATGCAACGTTATTTAGCAAAAATATCTGGACCTTTATTAGATAGAATTGATATTCATATTGAAGTGCAACCTGTTCCATTTGAAAAATTAAGCGAAGAACGTAGAGGAGAACCTAGTTCAGAAATTAGAAAACGAGTAAGTAAAGGCAGATTGGTTCAGACAGAACGTTTTAAAGATTTAGAACATATTCATTACAATGCACAAATGAATGTGAAGCAAATTAGAGCTTACTGTAAGTTGAGTAAAGAATCGTTAGATTTATTAAAAACTGCAATGGAACGTTTAAACCTTTCAGCAAGAGCTTATGATAGAATTTTAAAAGTATCGAGAACAATAGCAGACTTAGAAGGTGAAGAAAATATTTTATCACACCATATTACCGAAGCTATTCAGTATAGAAGTTTAGATAGAGAAGGTTGGTTAGGTTAAATATGGTATGATAAAAGGCTTAAGACCGCTTTGCTTATGAGATATAAGACGCTTGACAGATTGAAAAAAAACATAATTTAACCAAAATTAAAATAAATATAAAAACATCATGAAAAAATACTATTTAACTCGCATGGTTTTAGTTATTTATGTTTTAGTTTCACTTTTAGCATGTAATACAAAAAAAGAAACAGCTACAAAAGTTGTTCATAAAAAAATTGAATTTTCTTCACAAGCGGTACACAATTTAGTGCAGTTGCCTTTGCATTGTGTAGCAACGGAATATCCAAACAAATTAAGTCAAACCATTGGTGATAAATCGTATTTAAAAACACCAAAAGAGTTGCATCCTGCTTTTTATGGTTGTTTTGATTGGCATTCTTCTGTACACGGACATTGGTCTTTGGTGAAATTATTAAAAGAGAATTCAAATGTTTTGTCAGTAGATGAGTTTCAAAAGATAACGAATATATTACTTAAAAATTTAAGTAAAGAACATATTTTACAAGAAGTA
The DNA here is from genome assembly GCA_964648135.1 of uncultured Flavobacteriaceae bacterium. Taxonomy (GTDB): domain Bacteria; phylum Bacteroidota; class Bacteroidia; order Flavobacteriales; family Flavobacteriaceae; genus S010-17. The sequence continues at coordinate 767 of CAZYKN010000305.1, read as the reverse complement.
GCATATTTTGATGATAAATACAATAAAAATTATGAACGTACTTACGGATGGGCTTGGTTATTAAAACTCATGTTAGAAGTTGAAACTTGGGATAATAAAGCAGCTAGAAAATTAGAACAAAATCTCGCTCCATTGGCAGATTTAATTGCAGATAAATACATTGAATTTTTGCCAAAATTAAATTATCCAATTCGTGTTGGAACACATTCAAATACTGCTTTTGGGATGATTTTTGCTTATGATTATGCAAAGGTAAATCACAATGAAAAGTTATTAAATGTTATTACAAAAAGAGCTTTGTATTTTTATGAAAATGATACCAATTGTCCCATGTCTTGGGAACCAAGTGGAACGGACTTTTTATCACCTTGTCTAGAAGAAGCGGCTTTAATGAAACGTATATTATCTAAAGAAGGATTTAGTGTGTGGTTACATAGATTTTTACCTCAATTATACAATAGAAATTATAAATTAGCAGTTGGTGAAGTGAGTGATCGAACTGATGGACATTTAGTTCATTTAGATGGATTAAATTTTTCTAGAGCTTGGTGTTTAAATGAAATTTCAAAAGGTGTACCTAACTTAGCTCATCTGCAAAAAATTGCAAAAAAACACATAAATTATTCTTTACCAAATTTAGTAGGCGATTCCTATGAAGGAGGTCATTGGTTAGCATCATTTGCTATTTATGCTTTAGATTCTCAAAATTAGCTACAAACTAAGCCAAGCTAAAACAAATCCAATAATAATAGCGATTAATTTTTTAA
>CAZYKN010000304.1:0-2845 GCA_964648135.1 uncultured Flavobacteriaceae bacterium | reverse complement strand
TTTGTGGTCTTTGTGGTTAATAAATTCACATCAACACAATTTACAAGTTGAGCCTTAACCTTTTAATTTTCGTTCGGGTAAATCCTTTAAAAAATAATTATACGCAATAGTTAAAAACAAGACAAACAAAGCGGTTAATACACCAATAATTACATTGTAATACGCCTCAATAGACAATGAAATCCGTATAAATATTGTTGATAATACAAAGGCAGAATATCTAAAAATTTTATAATAATTTAGGGTATATCTTAGCGCAATAAGTACAATAATAATATCGCTAAAAATTAAAACGGTATAAAAAGTATGAAAAGAATGTAAATATTCTTCTGTTTGTATAAGCTCTTTAATATCAAAAAAACCAACAATTAGAAAAGAAGTAAGCAAAAATAAAGAAAGCATTTTTTTTGCTTGAATAAATTCTTTTTGGTCATCTTCTGTATCTGTTAATCTAGTATGAAGCCTTAATTTCTCCGTAAAACCAAAGATTACAAAAATGGCTAATGCACCAAAACCATAAGCAAACATGTGTAAAACAGACTCACTCATTTTTTCCCATTCAAAATCTTTTATATGACTAAATTCTTTAAACCCTGACCTTAAAAAAATAAGCGACAAAAGCTCAAACTGTTTACCAACAGATTTAGCAACGGACTTTGGCAACACAAAGATTAAACTCAACAATTCTAATATTAACAGTAAAGTAAATACAATTTCAATAGAAAAAAACGGATTGGAAAAAGCCTTGTTAAAATGACCTAAATTAATATAGTTTTTAACCACTAAATAACTCGTCATACTACTCAAAACAAAAATATAAACTAACGAATAACTTACTATTTTATTGGTTGTTTGATTCTCCCAAAGATGCTTTATTTTTCCAAAAACAAACTCAGATTTGTTTAATATTTTATATTTCATTGCCTGTTATTTTAAAACAATAATACTAATAAATTTTAATGTTGATGTAATTTTAGTTACAAAATATAAGTGTTTTGTAATGTTTTGGAAATTCAAATATATCTATTCAGCCATTAATTCCTCTCAAAGGTTACAAAATAAAACTCTCGCAAAGGCGCAAAGACGCTAAGTTGAATGTATTTTTAATTTAGAGGACATTATCATTCTTTCATAATTTAGTAATACTAATTATTCTATTTTTTTTACTAATAACTTGGTGATCTTTGCGCCTTTGCGTCTTTGCGAGAAAAAGAGGGTGAATAGTTACATTCAAATTATAATATTTTATGTACTGATAATAATTATTTACTACCTTTACACTTATGAATTTTAAAAATTTATCTTTACGTATTCGTATCTTTTTATCCATGTTGTTTTTGGTGCTTATTGCATCAATAATTACTGCTGCATTAACCATTTATCAATACAATGAACAAGGAAATGATTATCATAAAAAACGATTAATGCGTAAAGAAAGTAATATTAGAGCAACCATAAAAAATGAGTTAGATAGAACAACTTATGCTGTTGAAACGGAGGAACTGCCACAAATATTTAGAGATCAAATCTTTAATATTTCGCATAATAATAAGTTAGATGTTCATATATACGATTTAGACGGAAACCTTTTAATTAGTTCTGTACCTACATTTCCTCAAGATCAAAAAAGTTATAATTTAGATCCAAATATTGTACATCAATTAGAAAACAATGAACGTAAAAGGTTGTTAATTACTGAAATAGTTGATGGTAAAGAAGTCCAATCATCATACACTTATATAGAAGATTTTAAATTTAAACCTATCGGAATTTTAGGATTACCTTATTTACAAGACAATACAGAGCAAAATAGAGAGCTCGGTGAGTTTTTAGAGCGATTAATTATTGCTTATATTCTTATTTTTTTAATTGCAATTAGTATTGCCTATTGGTTATCAAGCTATATCACAAAATCAATTAAACAAGTATCTGATAAAATTAGCAAGATGCAGCTTGGTAGCCGAAATGAAAAAGTGCAAGTTGCCAATGCTAGTGAAGAAATTACCACTTTGGTTAATGCTTATAATCAAAAAGTAGATGAATTAGAAGAGAGTGCTGTTAAATTAGCCAAAAGTGAGCGTGAAGAAGCTTGGCGTGAAATGGCAAAGCAAGTAGCGCACGAAATTAAAAATCCGCTTACACCAATGCGATTGACAGTACAGAGTTTTGTAAGGCGTTTTGATCCAAAAGATCCAAATTATAAAGAAAATCTTCATGAGTTTTCTAAAACAATGATTTTGCAGATAGACACTTTAACCTCTATCGCTACAGCCTTTTCTAATTTTGCAAAAATGCCAACCCAAAACAAAGAAACTTTAAATGTTGTTGAGGTTGTAAAACACGGTTTAGAAATTTTTCATGAATCGTATATAAATTACTATCCTCAACAAGAAAAAGTAATTGCTAAAGTAGATAAAATTCAGCTTACAAGAGTGGTAACTAATTTGGTTAAAAATGCTATTCAAGCTTTAGCTGAAGTAGAAAATCCGTTAATTGAAGTTAGTGTAAAACAAGAAAATAATAAAGTAATCATCAAAGTTTCTGATAACGGAAAAGGCATTGAAGACTCTCATAAAAATCAGATTTTTGAACCAAAATTTACTACAAAATCAAGCGGAATGGGATTAGGATTAGCCATGGTTAAAACAATTATTGAAGCTTATAACGGAACCATTTCGTTTACTTCAAAATTGGATAAAGGAACAACATTTACAGTGATTCTACCTTTAGAATCGTAATGTTTATGATTGAAAAATGATAAAAGATCAATTAAATAGAACGCTAAATATCACGCAAACACCAAAACGAATCATCAGTTTAGTGCCTTCATTAACAGAATTATTAG
>CAZYKN010000303.1:0-2871 GCA_964648135.1 uncultured Flavobacteriaceae bacterium | reverse complement strand
ATTTGCCGTAATAGGTTGTGGACATATTGGGAAACGTCATGCAGAAATGATTACTCGTAACGGTGATTGTGAATTAGTAGCAATTGTTGATATTAAATCTAAAGAACAATTAAAGATTGAGCAATATAAAACAATCCCATTTTTTAAATCTATTGATGAATTTTTAGAAAGTGATGTAATTACAGATATTGTTTCTATTACAACGCCTAATGGTTATCATGCAGAATACGCTATTAAAGTACTCGAAGCAAAAAACCATGTAGTCATAGAAAAACCAATGGCTCTTAACAAAGCAGATGCAGAAAAAGTAATTTTTAAGGGTTTAGAAGTGTCTAAACACGTTTTTACTGTGATGCAAAACCGATATTCTCCACCATCGGTATGGATTAAAGAAATTGTAGATAATGGTACGCTTGGCAACATCTTTTCCGTTCATGTAAATAGTTTTTGGAACAGAGATGAGCGTTATTACAAAAGGGATAGTTGGCATGGAAATAAAAAATTAGATGGAGGTGTTTTATTTACACAATTCTCTCATTTTATTGATATTATGTACTGGTTGTTTGGTGATATTAAAAATATTTCTGCAATTATGAAAGATTTTAAACATCAAAAGATGACCGATTTTGAAGATGCTGGTGTGGTACATTTTGAATTTGTAAATGGTGGTATTGGCAACCTTAATTTTTCAACTGCATTGTATGATAAAAACATGGAAAGCTCCATCACTATCATTGCAGAAAATGGTGCTGTTAAAATTGGCGGTCAATACATGAATGAAGTGGAATATTGTCATATTAAAGACTATGAAATGCCAGAATTAGCTCCAACAAATCCAGGTAATGATTACGGAGCTTATAAAGGCTCTGCTCAAAATCATCATTATGTTTTTGAAAATGTAGTCAATGTGTTAAAACACAACAAAGCTATTAAAACAAATGCTTTAGAAGGAATGAAAATTGTTGATATTATTGAACGTATTTACCAAAGTGCACAATTTGTAAAATGAAAAAAATGAAAAACACTAAAATTGCCATTATTGGGTTAGGATATGTAGGATTACCATTAGCGGTTGAATTTGCAAAAAAATATCAAACTATTGGTTTTGATATTAATCAAACTCGTGTAAATCAGTTAAAAGAAAATACCGATGTAACGTTAGAAACTTCTTCAAAGGAATTGAAAGCTGTAAATACTCAAAACTTTGAGGAATTCAAAAACAGTGCTAACGGACTTTGGCTCACGACCAATATAGAAGATATAAAAGAAGCTAATTTTTATATTGTTACCGTGCCAACTCCTGTTGATAAAAATAATAAGCCAGATTTAACACCTTTATACAAAGCGAGTGAAACCGTTGGGAACATCTTAAAAAAAGGAGATATTGTTGTTTATGAATCAACCGTTTTTCCTGGAGCAACAGAAGAAGAATGTGTGCCTATTTTAGAAAAAGTATCTGGATTGAAATTCAATCAAGATTTTTATGTAGGTTATTCGCCAGAACGTATTAATCCAGGTGATAAAGAACGTACCGTAACCAAAATTTTAAAAGTTACTTCTGGTTCTACTCCAGAAATTGGTAAAAAAGTTGATGCAATTTATAAAAGTATCATTACCGCAGGAACGCATCTTGCACCAAGTATTAAAGTTGCTGAAGCTGCTAAAGTAATAGAAAATTCACAACGTGATATTAATATTGCCTTTGTAAATGAACTCTCAAAAATATTCAAATTAATGGATATTGATACCAATGAAGTTCTAGAAGCAGCTGGAACAAAATGGAACTTTTTACCTTTTAAACCTGGTTTAGTTGGTGGACATTGTATTGGTGTGGATCCGTATTATTTAGCGCAAAAAGCCATTAAATTAGGGTATAATCCCGAAATAATTTTAGCAGGAAGACGCTTAAACGATAGTATGGGAGCTTTTGTAGCACAAGAAACTGTTAAATTAATGCTCGATAAAGATATTCCTGTAAAAGATGCTAACGCCTTGGTTTTAGGAATTACCTTTAAAGAAAACTGTCCTGATATTCGTAATTCTAGAGCAATAGATGTAATAAACGAATTGAAATCCTTTAAATTAAACGTAGATGTGTATGATCCTTGGGCGACTATTTCTGGTGTAAAACATGAATACGACATTGATTTAATTTCAGACTTTAAAGACATAACAAAAAAATACCAAGCTATTGTTTTTGTAGTTGCTCACGAGGAATTTAAAACCCTAAATATTCAAAGTGTAGCAGCCGATACTTTTGTTTTATACGATGTAAAAGCGATGTTACCCAAAGAAGATTCGGATAGAAGGCTTTAATATAGTTTTGAGTGATGAATTATGAGTGATGAATTTTGAGGAAAAAGTGATAAAAAAAAAGTTCTACTGCAAATTTAGTGGAACAATAAGATTAAATTATGATTGTAATTAAATTATGATTTTTAGACGGCATTCGAAAGCTAATCGTAAAATTTGAAATGAACGCATCTTGAAATTTTCTGCTGTTTGAGTTCCGTAAATAAGATTATGATTATTAGAACAAGTATTGTACGGAACGAGTTCAGAAAATTTAGATGCTGAATGATAAATTTAGATTAGCTTTCGTAAGCCTAGATTTTTTTGGTTCGTTTTTTTATCAATGAAAAAAATGAACAAATAAGATATTAGACTAAATTTAACGATTAAACACATCAACAATTTAACAAACAAAAAAATGTATCAAACAAAATATCATACAAAAGACCTCTCGAAATATAAATTTTTAGTAACTGGTGGCGCAGGATTTATAGGTTCAAACATCGTTGAATATTTATTAAAATACGGAGCTAAAAAAGTACGTGTTCTAGATAATCTTTCTAATGGATATTACCATAA
>CAZYKN010000302.1:0-2878 GCA_964648135.1 uncultured Flavobacteriaceae bacterium | reverse complement strand
CGTTACATGAAAATCTTTTAAATAAAAAGGTTCAAAATAGGCTACATCTTCAAAATATTTATCTTTAAATTTTATAAAGGATAAAGATGCCATTTCTTTTGCTGAAGGAAAATATCCCTCTAAAAAAACAGCATTTTTATGATGGATAATCTCTTTTGTTTTAGAAACACCATCGCCAATAAAAACAACTTTTGAATTATTCAAATAGGTTGAATAAGAGTTCTCGTCTAGAATATAATTATAGGTTTCCTTTACCATTTTGTATTTTGAATCAAAAACAGCAGTAAATACTTCTTGCCTTCTAGCGTCTAACATTGGGATTATAAATCCGTCTTTAATAGTTGTAGCATGTGCTAAAGCTTCTAAAGTAGGAATTGAAATTAAAGGAATATCCAAAGCAAAGCACAAGCCTTTAGCAGACGAAACACCAATACGTAAACCTGTATAAGAACCTGGTCCTTTACTAATTGCAATAGCTGATAAATCTTTAAACTCTAAAGCGCTTTCCATTAAAACCTCTTTAATAAATAGGTGCAATTTTTCAGCATGAGAAAAATGAGCTTCACAGAGTTCTTTTAAGGCGATGACTTCTCCATTTTTAGCTAAACTCACCGAACAATTCTTAGTTGCAGTTTCTAAATTTAAGATGTAAATAGGCTTGGTCATTAGTCCTTAATATTGATTGTTTTAAAATGTTATTCTAAAAATGTAAAGTGATAATCCGTTTAATCTAAGTTAGATTTTTTAATAATTCTTCATTGTTTTCAAATGCAGTTCCTACAACAACAATAGTTGCTCCTGCTTCATAAACCGCTTGAATGGCTTGTTTTGTTTTTAAACCACCACCAATAATAATAGGTAAATCCACATTTTTTGAAACCATTTTAATCATTTCTGTTGGAACGGAATTTAATGCACCGCTTCCACCATCCATATAAATAAGTTTATGACCCATAAATTCTCCTGCCATTGCGGTTGCCATAGCAATTTCAGGTTTATGAGACGGAATTGGCTTAGTATTGCTAATATAAGATGCTGTTGTTTCTCTTCCGCTTTCAATAAGTAAATAACTGGTAGAAATAACTTCTAAATCCGTTTGTTTTAATAATGGTGCAGCAATAACTTGATTACTTATTAGGTATTCAGGATTTCTTCCCGAAATTAATTGCAAAAATAAAATGCCATCTGCATTATTGGTGATTTGCATTGCAGAACCAGGAAATAAAAGTACTGGTAACTTGGTGTTTTGCTTTACTATACTAACAAATTCATCTAATACATTTTTAAATAAAAGGCTTCCTCCAATAAATAATAAATTGGCATTGGATTTATTAATTTTACTGATGGTATTAGGTATTTCAGCTAAAGCTAACTTATCAGGATCTAAAAGAATGGCTAATAACTTTTTGTTTTCTTTTTTAGCAGTATGTATATAATCGATAATCATTAGTGCAAATATAAGTAAAATAAACAAAGTTTGAATGAAATAAATTATACTCAAGTTATAAATTGTATTATACATTTTGTATATTACAAAATATGTATTACATTTGTAAAACAAATATAGAATTATGAAACCCAAAGACAATCCTTTTTATTTACGAGGTTATCACGGAACCTACTTATTTTGCGATAGGAAACAAGAGACAGCTCAATTAATAAGTAATGTAAAAAACGGAATAAACACGACTTTAATTTCCATTAGGAGAATGGGTAAAACGGGTTTAATACATCACGCTTTTCACTCTTTAGCAAAAGATAAAAAGGTTACTTGTATTTATATAGATATTTATGCTACACAAAATTTAAGCGAATTTACCAATCAATTAGCTTCAATTATCTTAAAAACATTTCCTAAATCAAAAAGAATAGGAAAAGAATTTTTGAAGATGATTAAAAATTTTGCTCCTGTATTTAGTTACGATCCTTTAACAGGGATGCCAAATGTTTCTTTATCATTCTCACAATCTAATCAGCCTCAACATTCATTGGTGAGTTTGTTTGCTTTTTTAGAGAAACAAGATAAAAAAATTGTAATTGCTTTTGATGAATTTCAACAAATAACAGAATATCCTGAGCAAAATGTAGAGCATATATTACGCACTTTAATTCAGCCTTTAAAAAATTGTGCGTTTATTTTTAGTGGAAGTCAGAAACATATTTTATTAGATATGTTTTCAAGTGCCAAACGCCCTTTTTTTTCAAGTACTCAATTCTTGTTTCTTAATAAAATTGAGTTTAAAGAATACTCAAAATTCATCAAAAAAATAGTTACAAAATATCAAAAAACAATTCAAGATGATGCTGTTGCTTTTATTTTAAATTGGACGAAAAGGCACACATACTACACACAGGCTTTATGCAACAAAGTTTATGCTAAAAACACAGATGAAATCACTCTAGAAACAGTGTATAATTCTTGTGATGAATTATTAAAAGAGCAAGAAATGATTTTTTATCAGTATAGAAATTTATTAACTAAATTACAATGGAAACTACTAAAAGCTATCGCAAAAGAAGATAAAGTCAGTCAGCCAACAGGTATTCAATTTATAAGTAAATATCAATTAGGGAATGCCTCTTCAGTAAGGAGAAGTTTATTGTCATTAATTGAAAAAGAAATGGTTTATGAAATCAACACTAAGGAAGAAACCTTTTATAGTGTTTATAATTGTTTTTTATCGAGATGGTTAGAACGGTAAATTTTGGCTCAATATTAAATTTGCATTGATGAAAATTTGTTAGCCACAAAATTTCTATACACAGTGTACAAAACTGTATGTGTATTATTAAAATCAAATAGCAAATCTAAAAAAAAACACTAAAGAGATGCTCTTTTATAAATGGAATACACAGAGCAAACTCATACTTTTGATAT
>CAZYKN010000301.1:0-2887 GCA_964648135.1 uncultured Flavobacteriaceae bacterium | reverse complement strand
CATTTTGAAATAGAATTGGTATAAAACGTATATTTGTCATCTAAATTAGAGTTCAATGTTCGGAAAAGCCTTTAAATCTCGACCAAATTATGTATTTGATTACAAGCCTCGTTATTACGATGAACGTAAAGAACGTTTAGAAAAATTAAAACAAAAATACAGTAATAACGGAACAAATGATGCCAATTTTAAATCTTCTATTATCAAAAATTCTTTAAAGCAAGACTGGAATCGTTCCAAACATATTGCACACGATAAAAAATCAAATTTACGTTTAGCAGTAATCATTGCCATTCTTGTTGGTATTTTTGCTTATATTTTAGATTTACATAAATTGTTTTAATGGCAGATATTATTCAATTATTACCAGACCATGTAGCCAATCAAATTGCTGCAGGAGAAGTGGTGCAAAGACCTGCATCAGTAGTTAAAGAATTGCTCGAAAATGCAATAGACGCAAAAGCTACACACATAAAATTACTGATAAAAGATGCAGGAAAAACACTCATTCAAGTTATTGATAATGGTATTGGAATGAGCCAAACAGACGCTAGAATGTCTTTTGAACGCCATGCTACATCTAAAATAAAATCGGCTTTTGATATTTATAATTTGCACACTAAAGGCTTTAGAGGCGAAGCGTTAGCATCTATTGCTGCTATTGCACAAGTTGAATTAAGAACTAAAACCAATCAGCAAGACTTAGGCACAATTCTTAAAATTGAAGGAAGTAAAATTTTAGTAAATGATTTAGTTTCTACACCCAAAGGAACCAGTTTGGCAGTTAAAAACCTCTTTTTTAACATTCCTGCTAGACGAAATTTTTTAAAATCGAATGCTGTTGAAACACGCCATATTATTGATGAATTTCAACGTGTTGCCTTAGCGCATCCTAATATTGCCTTTTCTTTATATCATAATGATAATGAAGTATATCAGTTAAAATCAGAAAATTTACGACAACGTATTACTGCTATTTTTGGAGATCGTATTAACGACAAGCTCGTACCTATTAACGAAACTACTGATTTAGTGAAATTAAACGGTTTTGTTACCAGTCCAAAATTTTCAAAAAAGAAAAGAGGTGAACAGTTTTTCTTTGCCAATAACCGATTTATTAAAAGTAATTATCTCAATCACGCTGTAATAAAAGCTTATGAAGGTTTGTTGGCAACTGGATATTATCCTTCGTATTTTATTTTTTTAGAAGTCGATCCTAAAACCATAGATATTAATATTCATCCTACAAAAACAGAAGTAAAATTTGAAAGCGAATCGGATATTTATGCCATTATTAGAGCAACAGTAAAACACAGTTTGGGTCAGTATAATATTGCACCATTACTCGATTTTAATCGTGATAATTCTATGGATGTTCCGTATGATTATAAAGACGCAACTAAAAAAACACCAACGATCTCTGTAGATCCTAGTTTTAATCCGTTTAAAAATCAACAAAATTACACACCTAAAAAAGAACAAACTAATTGGGAAGCTTTGTATGCAGACACCAAGAACTTAAATATAGACGTAAATCAAATTGAAGTTGCTGTTGAAAGTACGATTTCACAAGCAGATTTATTTCAAGATATTGAAGAAAAACATCAAACAAAGACCTTACAACTTCAAAAAAAATACATTGTAAGCTCTTTAAATGATAGCATGATGGTTATCAAACAACATTTAGCACATCAGCGAATTTTATATGAAGAATTACTGACAAAAATCACCGTTGAAGATGCTATTTCTCAACAATTATTAATTCCTATTGAAGTAGAATTTATAAAACAAGATGTAGCCATTTTATTTGAAACCAAGCAAGAATTAGAGCAGATAGGTTTTCAATTTAAGGAATTTAGAAGTGATGCAGTTATTTTTGACGGAATTCCTGCTAACATTCCACAAGACAAATTAGTAAGCACTTTAGAAGAAATAATTGATAGTGTAAAGCAAGAAACTGAACAAGAAAATTTTGGTTTAATGGATACTTTGATTAAAAGTTTAGCAAAAAGCTTAGCCATTAAAAGTGGGAAATCTTTAAATGCTAAAGAGCAAGAAGAACTAATAAACAAACTCTTTTCTTGTAAAGAACCTAATTATTCTCCTTACGGGAAATTAATTTTCACAAAGATACCTCTAGAAGATATTGAACAAAAATTTAAACAATGATAAAAATTACCGATACTGTTAAACATTTAATAATCATTAATGTATTGTTTTTTGTAGGCACATTAGCTTTTAAAGAAAAAGCGTATGATTTATTGGCAATGCACTATATTGAAAGTCCGCTTTTTAAACCATGGCAAATAGTAACTCATATATTTATGCACGGAAGTGTGCAGCATATCTTGTTTAATATGATTGGTTTATGGATGTTTGGCTCATCAGTAGAACAAATGATTGGCACAAAAAAATTCCTAATTTTATATTTTATTGCAGGAATTGGAGCTGTATTGTTTTCACAAGGGATTGATTATATTCATTTTCATCAAATTTATAATAAGTTGGTGAATGCTGGAATGCCTATTGAGGAAGTACAAAGTATTATTACTAAAACCTTGCCTTATGGAAAAGGCTATGTAAATGCTGACTTCCAATCACTTTACAATACGTATCACAGTTCATTAGTTGGAGCTTCTGGTGCTTTATACGGAGTAATGGTTGCCTTTGGAGTGCTTTTACCAAGAGCAAAAATGGGACTTATATTTTTACCTATAATGATTGAATCTCGTATTTTTATACCTTTATTAATACTATCAGACGTTTATTTTGGAATTTTAGGTGGAACGAATATTGGTCATTTTGCACATGTTGGTGGAGCCATTTTCGGGTTTTTAGTCATTTGGTATTATAAGCAACAATATTTAAAGAATAGGCATTTTTAATT
>CAZYKN010000300.1:0-2900 GCA_964648135.1 uncultured Flavobacteriaceae bacterium | reverse complement strand
TTAATATTAGTGAAATTTCTATTTTTAATATTTTAGGAGTAGATGTATCGAATCAAGTAAGTTTCGAGAAAAGAAATGATAAAATTGTAATATCAACTGCTAAATTAAAAAGTGGAATTTATATAATAAAAACAAATGCTTTTGCCAACAAAATATATAAGTCATTAGGTAAATGATAGTTGACTTAAATAGTATGAATATAAATAAACGATATACTACATTGAAAGTTGGGTATTTCAAAACGCCCAACGCCTTATATACAACAAACCGTTGCTAAAGCAACGCCAATACAAGTTACCTATGCTTTAGTATTCCTCTATTATAAAAATCAAATGCAAATATAAAAATTTTATAAATGCACAAAAACACTTTAATTTTAAGTTAAGCTTATACTAAAACAGCGTAATCTGTCCATCATTTTCAGCTGTATTATTTTTATCACCTTTTACATGTTCTTCATCGGTTACTTCAATTTCTTCTACAATAGGTTCTTCATAAGGCAGTGATTCTAATAAATTAACTTGTTTTATTTTCTCAGTAGTTAGTTGGTTACCAATAGCTTTTATTCCTTTTACAGAAATAAACTCTTCAAAATTAATTTCTTGCTTTTCTAGGCTACGTTTAGAAAATACTATTTCTGCAACAGGTCTATAATCGGTGGAAACAATTTCTAGAAATGATTTTTCGTGATTAGAAATAATGGTTTCTTCACGATTAGGATTTTCAATAATAAAGCGTTTTACATAATATTTTTGCTTTTCTCCATCGTAATGAATGGCTGAAATAGGTTTATTTGGATTCCATTTTTCAAGCACAATCATATCATTATTAAAATGTAAAGACAAATCTGGTGTTATGGTTTTTACAGCTCCTTTTTGAGTGATGATTAGTAAACGGTCTTCTGCGGTAAATTCGCCTAACAATTCGCCTCTTTCATCTACGTTTAAGCGCATAACCACATCATCAAACCATATTTTACGTGGTTTTAAAGTAGATTTTCCTGCTTCTTTAAATTCTACTTTTTTAACGGTAAATTTGGTTACAGTGTTTCCACGAGTACCTCTTCCTTTAATGGCTAAATCTGCAAAATCAATATCCCATTTTAATTTTTTTAAGGAAGATAACGCACGAAGATAAATAGTAACTACTTCGGCTTGACCATTAGGATTTGCACTAAAATACAATACTTTAGAACCTTTATTTTTTGCGGTTAAATCGTATTCTTTATCACGTGAAATTCCAGAAACATAAAAGCGTTTCATAAAGGTTTTCCCTGCTTTTCCATCACGATAAATCATATTGTATATAGTGCGTTTATCGTTCTTTTTAAAGATAGCTGCATGAATAATTCCTTTACCAACAAAGGTTTTAGAAGCTACTTTGGTAATCATCATTTTACCATCATTTTTAAAGATAATTACATCATCAATATCAGAGCAATCTGCTAAAAATTCGTTTTTTCTGAGCGATGTTCCAATAAAACCTTCTTCACGATTTATATATAATTTAGCATTGCGCATCACTACTTTGGTAGCAACAATATCTTCAAAAGTTCTAATTTCTGTTTTGCGTTCTTTGCCTTTTCCGTACTTTTTCTTTAAATTTTTGAAGTAATCAATCACATAATCTACTAAGTGGTCTAAATGATGTTTTACTTCGGCAATTTTATCTTCTAAAGCTTCAATATGTTGTTTGGCTTTGTCAATATCAAATTTAGATATTTTTTTTATGCGTATTTCTGTTAAACGGACAATATCTTCTTCGGTTACGGCACGTTTTAAGTGTTTTATGTGAGGTTTTAAACCGTTGTCAATCGCTTTAATTACACCTTCCCAAGTTTCTTCCTCTTCAATATCACGATAAATTCTATTTTCAATAAAAATCCGTTCTAAAGAAGCAAAATGCCATTGCTCTTCGAGTTCGTTTAATTGGATTTCCAATTCCATTTTACTTAAATGAACCGTGTGATCTGTGGAGCGTTTAAGCATTTCGGTTACACCAATAAATAGCGGTTTATCGTTCTCAATAATACAAGATAAAGGTGAAATAGAAGTTTCACAATTGGTAAAAGAATACAAGGCGTCAATGGTTTTATCTGGCGAAATACCATTAGGTAAATGCACTAAAATTTCTACTTCTGCAGCTGTATTATCCTCAATCTTTTTAATTTTAATTTTCCCTTTATCGTTTGCTTTTATGATGGAAGCAATAAGCGAGCCTGTAGTATTACTAAACGGTAATTCTGTAATGACCAAGGTGTTTTTATCACGTTGTGAAATTCGAGCTCTTGAACGTATTTTTCCGCCACGTAAACCATCGTTATAATTAGAAACATCGGCAATTCCTCCTGTAAGGAAATCTGGTACTAAAGTAAATCGTTTTCCTTGTAAATATTTTATGGAAGAATCAATCAATTCATTAAAATTGTGTGGAAGAATTTTAGTTGATAAACCAACAGCAATTCCTTCTGCACCTTGCGCTAAAAGTAAAGGAAATTTTACAGGTAAATCTATGGGTTCTTTTCTTCTACCATCATAAGTGAGTTGCCAATCGGTTGTTTTTGGATTAAAAACCACTTCCAATGCAAATTTTGACAAACGAGCTTCAATATATCTAGGAGCTGCAGCACGATCACCTGTGAGAATATTTCCCCAGTTTCCCTGCATGTCAATCAGTAATTCTTTCTGACCGAGTTGCACCATAGCATCGCCAATACTTGCATCACCATGAGGATGATATTGCATGGTATGACCAACTAAATTGGCTACTTTGTTATATCTACCATCATCTAAATCTTTCATAGACTGCATAATACGTCTTTGAACAGGTTTAAAACCGTCATCAATTGCAGGTACAGCACGTTCTAGAATTACATAACTTGCATAATCTAAAAACCATTC
>CAZYKN010000299.1:0-2900 GCA_964648135.1 uncultured Flavobacteriaceae bacterium | reverse complement strand
ACTCTTCGCTGCGCTCTGAGTGACAAATCAAAGGTTTAGAGTAATAAAGTTTATGGTTAGAATAAAATATATTTCACCTACTAAATTTGCAGTAGAACCTAAAATTAATTAGTTACATTTTAAGATTCCTGCCTACGCAGGAATGACAAGCAAATCAACTTTAATACAAAAATGTATGAGTTTGCCTTGTCACTTTTCCGTATTTGTTATTCCTGCAAAGGCAGGAATCTAATGATGTCTTTATTTTTAAATAATAAATGGAAACTTTTAAAACAGCTATACAAGTACAAATTTAAGATGTACTTAAAGATTGATCTTACTTATTCTTAGCTTCAAACTTTCTTCTAGAATATGAGAATAATCTCTTAGTTTTAATCTGTTCAGAAATTCCTTCAGGTAACATATCTTCCCAACCAGAAACTCCATCATTAATCATTTTTAATACTTTACGAGAAAATATTTCGGTAAAATCAGGATTAAAATCTTTAATATCAACTATTTTACCATTGTGTTTAAAGAATTTATACAATTCTTTCATTCTTGGATGTACTTTTAGATTTTCACTAGTAATAAATTCGCCATCCTCCTTTAAAGGATATAAATACACTTTTAAATCTTTAAAGAATAATTTACCAAAAGCTTCTAAAATACCACCACTTAATTCGCGGTAATATTTTTCATCAAATATCTGAATAAGGTTATAAACACCCATTACTAATCCCATTCTTTTCTTTGTAAATTGAGATAAGTACTCTACAATTTTATAATATTCTTGAAAGTTAGTAATCATTACATTTTGTCCTAGTGAACATAACAATTCTGTTCTGTCTAAGAAATCACGTTCGTTTATTTCACCTTTTTCTCCACGTAAGTTAGACAAGGTAATTTCAAAAATAATTTTGGTTTTTTCAGAATCTACCTTTTTATCTTTACAAAAGAGTTCAATGGATTTTTCATACATATCCATATTCACTTTGGTAACAGGTCTAAAACTACCACGCAAGGTTAAAATATTCTTTTTGTATAACTGTTGAGCTGGTAATAGATTATTTCCGTCAGGACCAAACATTACCGCATCTGTAAATCCGTTTTTAACTAAATACAAACTCATTAAACGGTTATCTACATACATAAATCTTGGTCCAGAAAAATTAATCATGTCTAATTCTATCTGATCTAAGTCAATATTATCATATAAAGATTCTAATAAATCTTTAGGATTGTCATTCATATAAAAAGCTCCATAAATTAAATTTACTCCTAGCTTTCCTAAAGTTTCCTGTTGAAGTCTAGCATCGGTTTCTTTAAAACGAATATGCAATACAATTTCATTATAATCTTCTAACGGATCTAATTGAAATTTAACACCAACCCAACCATGACCTTTAAATTTTTTAGAGAAATTAATGGTAGCAACAGTATCGGCAAAGGCAAAAAATATTTTTTCTGGATGTTTTTCTCTACTTAATCTATCTTCAATTAAATCAATTTCATGAGATAGCATTTTATACAGTCTTGCCTCGGTAACATAACGTTTATCTTCTTCAATTCCGTAAATTGCATCAGAGAAATCTTTATCATAAGCACTCATTGCTTTTGCAATTGTTCCAGAAGCGCCTCCTGCTCTAAAAAAGTTACGAACCACTTCTTGACCTGCGCCAATTTCGGCAAATGTTCCGTAAACATTTCTGTTTAAATTAATTCGTAAAGCTTTACTTTTTATAGTTGGTACTTGCTTTAATTCAATATCGCCTTTAAGACTGATAGCCATTTTTTATCTATTTAGTTAGTACAATACTGCAAATGTACTATTTTGTTTCAATTTATAATTGAATAAATTGTATTTTTGTTATAGTTTTTAATTTAAATAAAATTTATGAAATTAACTTTTTTAGGAACAGGCACATCTAAAGGAATCCCCGTAATTGGTAGTACTCATGAAGTATGTCTTTCTAAAGATTTAAAAGATAAAAGATTACGTTCTTCTGTACTTATTTCTTGGGATGATTATCAGTATATAATTGATTGTGGTCCTGATTTTAGACAACAAATGCTTCGTGAAAATATTTCAAAAATAGACGGAATTATTTACACACACGAGCATTCAGATCATACAGCAGGATTAGATGACATTAGGCCTTTTACTCAAAAATTTGGCGATTTACCTATTTACGCATATCAAAGAGTTATTAACAATCTTAAAGAACGCTTTGATTATATTTTTACAACAGAAAACAAATATCCAAGTGCTCCTAGTGTAATAGTAAATATTATAGAAAACAAACCGTTTAAACTTCAAAATTTAACGGTTACTCCTATTTTAGTTAAACATGGAAATTTAGATATTTTTGGTTACCGCTTTAACAATTTAGCATATTTAACTGATGTTAGCTTTATTTCTGATGACGAGAAACAAAAACTCAACAATTTAGATATATTGGTGATTAACGCCTTACAAATTAAAGAGCATTTTACGCATTTTAACCTTGAAAAAGCTTTAAATCTCATCAAAGAAGTACAGCCTAAAAAAGCGTATATTACGCATATAAGTCATAAATTGGGTTTTCACGAAGTAGTAGAAAAACAACTGCCTCCAAACGTATTTTTGGCTTATGATGGATTGGAAGTTAGTTTATTTGGTCTTTAGTGGTTTGGGTTTAAGAAATTGGTTCTACTGCAAATTTAGTGAAACAACTTAAAATCAATATTTAATTTAAAATATGATGTAGATGAAAAATATAATTTTTAGACGGCATTCGAAAGCTAATCGTAAAATTTGAAATGATAGTATCTTAAAATTTTCTGCTGTTTGAGTTCCGTTAATAGATTTATGATTATTGGAATGAATATTACAACGGAACGAGTTCAGAAAATTTAGATGCTGAATGATAAATTTAGAT
>CAZYKN010000298.1:0-2956 GCA_964648135.1 uncultured Flavobacteriaceae bacterium | reverse complement strand
ACTCAAACAAACTCTCATATCTATGCCAATACCTCTTAACAAGATAAATATTCAATAAAAACACAATAAGACCAGGTAAAATGCCAGAAGGAAATAAAAAAACATGAAATAAAATAATATTTATCGAAATTGGAGCCAATACAATTAATGCAAAAGGTACTGCTCTTCTGGTAATGAGTAAAAAACCAACCAGCATTTCAATAATTCCTAAAAAAGGAAATAAATATTTAGATTCAATCATTCCATTATAAAAACTTTTTGAAGCACCTGTGAATTGGAACATAGGCATAAAATGAAATAATTTATTAGCACCAAAAGTAATGAGTATAATTGCTAGAATAAGACGAGCTATTAGCATTCGTGAAATGGTTTTAAAGAAATTCATTGTTATCGTTTTAAAGTTATTATATTGGACGATAATTTTTATCAGGTCTTACATTATTTTATATTTAACAATAAATCAAGTCTTTGACAATTGATTGTCAAGGAGTTAAAACCTGTATTGTACTTTTTGTTTAAAGAATAATAATCAAAATACAAGTGATTTAATTTATTTTTATATCTTAGTCAAATATTTATAAAACTATAAAATGAAGAAATTAGCATTACATTGGAAAATATTAATAGGAATGATACTAGGAGTTGCAGTAGGAATTATCTTTTCTAATATAGATGGAGGAAAGCAAATCATTCAAGATTGGATAAAACCATTTGGTAAAATCTTTATCAATTCCTTAAAACTGATTGCTGTACCTTTAATATTGGCATCCTTGATAAAAGGAGTATCAGATTTAAAAGATATCTCTAAGCTTTCTAAAATGGGAGGAAGAACCATTGTAACCTATATTTTAACTACGGTAATAGCCGTATCTATTGGTTTGGCTTTGGTAAACATTATAAAACCTGGAAACTCTATTACAGAAGAAACAAGAAAAGAATTGGTTGCTAATTATGCTGAAAACACACAAAAATATAAAGAAGGCGCAAAAAAACAACAAAATTCAGGTCCTTTACAAGCATTAGTAGATTTAGTGCCAAATAATATTATAAAAGCATCAAGTAATAATAGAAATATGTTGCAAGTTATCTTTTTTGCAGTATTTTTTGGTATTGGATTGATTTTAATTCCAGAAGAAAAATCAAAACCTGTAAAAGATTTTTTTGATGGCTTTAATGAAGTTATTTTAAAAATGATAGACCTTATTATGTTGGCAGCTCCTTATGGTGTTTTCGCTTTATTGGCAGCACTTGTGGTAGAATCTCCTAGTGTGGATTTGTTTAAAGCCTTAGCTTGGTATGCTTTAACGGTAATTACAGGGTTACTTATAATGATTATATTTTACAATGTGATTGTTTCATTATTTACTAAAAAATCACCACAATTTTTTATGAACGGAATTTCACCTGCTCAATTATTAGCTTTTTCAACCAGTAGTAGCGCAGCAACGTTGCCAGTAACTATGGAACGTGTTTCCGAACATTTAGGAGTAGATGAAGAAGTAAGTAGTTTTGTTTTGCCAATAGGTGCAACAATAAATATGGATGGTACTAGCCTGTATCAAGCAGTTGCCGCAGTTTTTATAGCTCAAGCATTTGGGATGGATTTGTCATTAAGTACACAACTAGGCATAATTGCTACTGCAACTTTGGCTTCAATTGGTTCTGCTGCTGTTCCTGGAGCAGGAATGGTAATGCTAGTTATTGTTTTAGCTCAAGCAGGAATTCCAGAAGCAGGTTTAGCTTTAATTTTTGCAATTGATAGACCTTTAGATATGTGTAGAACAACAGTAAACGTAACAGGAGATGCAGCTGTTTCTATGATTGTGGCAAAATCTATTGATAAATTGGGAGATCCTCATGTAAAAGATTGGGATGATAATTATAAGAATTAGAAATTAAATATAAACTAACCAAAACCAAAACCTATGAATATTTGTTTTTTAATGTATCCTTGGGATACCATCAAAGCACCAGAAAATGATACTTCGGTAAGTTTCATTCATGAATGTGTAAAACGTGGTCATGGAGTAGCAATTTGTACTCCTGCAAATCTAACTATACGCAATAGTATTACCAGTGCTTTTTGTACTATTATTAATAGAATGGATGATGTTCCTTCTAATCTCAAAGCCTTTCATAAAAAAGCAACTACACGTGAAGAAATGTTGCCTTTGGCAGGATTTGATGTTATTTTTATGAGAGCAGAACCACCATTAGACCCTTTAATGCTTAATTTTCTTGATTCAGTTAAAGATGATGTGTTTATTATGAACTCTTTAAGCGGAATGCGTGAAGCAAATAATAAACTATATACAGCCGTTTTTGATGATCCAAATAACGAAATTATTCCCGTAACTCACGTATCTAAAAATAAAGAATATTTAATTAAAACTATTGAAGAGTCTAAGGCTGAGAAAATGATTTTAAAACCTTTAAATGGTTTTGGAGGTTCAGGAGTGATTTTGATTGAAAAATCTGCTATGGGAAATATCAATTCACTCTTAGATTTTTACCTTCAAAATGCTATTGGAGGAAGTGATTATGTTATTTTACAAGAATATATTGAAGGTGCCGAAAAAGGAGATGTTAGAGTATTATTACTTAACGGAGTTCCAGTAGGAGCAATGCGTAGAGTACCTGGAGATAAAGATCATCGTTCAAATATTAGCGCAGGAGGAAGTATGGCAAAACATGTTTTAACTGATAAAGAAAAAAAATTATGCGATAAAATTGGTCCTAAATTGGTTGCAGATGGATTGTATTTTGTTGGTATTGATGTAATTAGTGAAAAATTAGTAGAAGTAAATGTAATGAGCCCAGGAGGTGTTACCTATATTAATAAAGCATATAGAGTGAAAATACATGAAAAAGTAATCGACTTTTTAGAAGATAAAGTCCATGAAATGAACGCAAGTTTTGACCGAAGAGCACGATTGAGAAAACGAGTAGATGAAGC
>CAZYKN010000297.1:0-2957 GCA_964648135.1 uncultured Flavobacteriaceae bacterium | reverse complement strand
TAAGAAAAATAATTCGATTATATTTGTCAAAACAAAAATCAGTGAAAACAGAAAATAAACCCACACAACAAAAATTCGGTACCTTTTTAGGTGTTTACACTCCAAGTATCTTAACTATTTTAGGATTAATTATGTACCTAAGATTTGGATGGGTTGTTGGAAATGTAGGATTAATAAAAACCATTGTCATTGTGCTTATGGCGAGTTCTATTACATTTATTACAGGTTTAAGTGCTTCGGCAATCGCCACAAATATAAAAGTTGGTGTTGGTGGAGAATACTTTTTAATCTCTAGAAGTTTGGGTTTAGAACCAGGAGGAGCTATTGGTATTCCGTTATATTTATGTAGAACTTTAAGTGTAACTTTTTACAGTTATGGTTTGGCTGAAGCCATTTTAGTTTTAATACCAAAAAATTGGAATTTACCTAGTTACTCCTTACAAATTAGTGCAGCAATTATTATTCTATTAGTAACTGTGTTGTCAGGTAAAAGTGCATCCTTAGTGTTAAAAACACAAATTCCTATAATGATTATTGTAGGACTATCAATAATTGCATTAATTGTAGGCGTTTCAATAAATGATGTTCACGCTCCTATTATTGAAACAACTTATGCTACTGCTCCAAAAGGATTTTGGTATGTGTTTGCGGTGTTTTTTCCAGCAGTTACAGGTTTTACTGCTGGTGTTGGAATGAGTGGTGATTTAAAAGATCCACAAAAATCTATTCCAACGGGAACAATGGGTGCTGTGGTTTCTGGAGCTTTAATTTATATTATTATACCTATTGCTTTATCGGTTACAGGAATTTTAACACTTCAAGAAATGGCAGATCCAAAAGCTGGAGTAACTATTTGGACACGTATTGCGGTTTTTGGTCCTTGGATTGTTTATCCTGCTGTTTGGGGAGCGGTGCTATCTTCTGCCTTTGGAAGTATTTTAGGAGGTCCTAGAATTTTACAAGCCTTATCAATGGATGGTTTAGCACCTAAATTTTTATCGAAGTTATCTAAATCTGGACAACCAACCGTTGCTACTTGGATTAGTGGTGTTATTGCCTTAGTAGCAGTTTTTTTAGGAAATTTAAACACACTTGCACAATATGTTTCCGTATTGTTTTTAACGCTTTATGTTGCTATAAATTTAAGTGCAGCAATTGAAAAACTGATTAAAGAGCCCTCATACAGACCACGCATTAATGTGCCTTGGTATGTGTCTGTAATTGGCGCAGTAGCAGCAATGGTAGTCATGTGGTTAATTAGTCCTTTGGCTTTTCTTTTTGCATTTGGATTAGAAGCGGTGATACTTACCTATTTATTTTCTAAAAAAATGGAACAACAATGGGGAGATTCTGCTGCTGGAGTATGGATGCGAATAAGCAGATTCGCCTTACTTAAATTAAATGCTCGAAAAATTCTCTCTAGAAACTGGCGTCCTATTTTATTACTTTTTGTTAGAGATATAAAAAGTAGAATAGATATTGTTCGTTTTGCGGAATTATTAGGGCAACGAAGTGGTATTTTAACCATTTCTAGATTAATAACGATAGCTGATACTGAAAATCTTAAAAATAAACATCAACTTGCTTTTGAAATGCAACAAGATTTAAAAGAAGAAGGTTTTCAAGCTTTAACTGAAGTAAACGTAGTAAACGATTTTAAATCTGGTATTTACAGTGTGGCTTCTGCTCATGGTATTGCAGGATTAAAAACAAATACCATTGTTTTTGGATGGTCTCAAGAAGAAAAAGATCAAATACGCGAATTGGAAATTATCAATCAATTATCTAAATCAGATAAAAATATTTTACTGCTTCATTTTAATCAGCCTTTTAGCCAGAAAAAAGAAAAACGTATCGATGTTTGGTGGAGAGGTGAAGATACCAACGGTGATTTAATGGTGTTGTTTTCCTATTTAATCAGGTTAAACCGAAGTTGGGAAAAAACCAAAGTGAACATTTTTTCGGTGGTTCAAACGGATAAAGAAAAAGAGGCTTTAGAAAAAAATATCATAGAATCTGTTAAAGAAGCAAGAATTGATGTAAAAACCCAAATTTTTATTCAAAATGAGCAATCCTTTATTGATATTTTACATAAAACGAGTAAAAAAGCGGACTTAGTTTTCTTAGGATTGGCAAAAAAGATAACAGATTATCCTAAAACTGCTACATCAATAAGCAAAATGATTAAAGGCTTAAAAGTAGTTGCCTTTGTGCAAAATAACGGAATGAATGATGGTGTTTCTAAAATATTAAATTAATATGAACGAATTTATAAATTTTTTACTAGAACCTTATCAAAACGCTAGTTTAACCAATATTATTTTAGAAATTATTGCTGCTTCTCTTGGAATTATTAGTGTTTTTTACGCTAAAAAAGGCAATGTTTTGGTCTTTCCTACAGGAATTGTAAGCACAGGAATTTATATTTATTTACTTTCGCAATGGAGTTTATATGGCGATTTAATCATCAATATTTATTATACTATAATGAGTGTTTATGGATGGTATATTTGGTCAAAAGTATTGGATAATAAAACCCAAAAACACGTTCCAATTACTCGTACAACACCTAAAGAAAAAGGAATTGCTACATTTATTTTTATAGCAGCTTCCTTCTTCGTGATTTTTATTTATCGTTATTATAATGTGATGCCTAATGACTTAAATTTTTCTGAAAGCGTCTCTTTTGCTTATCATCATTTAACTTCAGGAAATATAGAAGAATTTAGAACTGCCGTTCCGTTTTTAGATACTTTTACCACAGCAGCAGCCTTTGTTGCTATGTGGCTAATGGCAGTTAAAAAAATAGAAAATTGGACATTTTGGATTGCTACAAATATTGTTTCTATTCCACTTTATTTTGTTAAAGGATATGGCTTTACAGGAATTCAATATACTGTATTTTTAATTTTAGCGATTTTAGGATATAGAGCATGGAGGAAGATGATAGGGAAACA
>CAZYKN010000296.1:0-2962 GCA_964648135.1 uncultured Flavobacteriaceae bacterium | reverse complement strand
GTTCTTCGTGCTAATAAATAGCCTTTTTCTTTTAGTAATTTAGATAATTTTTCATCGGTTAAAGGCTTTTTCTTCTCTTCATTGAGAATGATGGTTTCTAAAATCTTTTTAATTTCTTTAGTCGAAACGTCATCACCTTGATCATTTTTCATTGATTCTGAAAAGAAATACTTAATCAATTTTGTTCCATAAGGTGTATCTACAAATTTGCTGTTTGCAACACGTGATACGGTGGAAACGTCCATATTAATTTTATCCGCAATATCTTTTAAAATCATAGGTTTTAACTTGCGCTCATCACCTGTTAAAAAGTATTCTTTTTGATGTTCCATAATGGAACCCATTGTCTTCATTAAAGTTTGCTGACGTTGTTTTATAGCATCAATAAACCACTTAGCAGCATCTAATTTTTGTTTAATAAAAAACACCGCTTCCTTTTGAGATTTACTTTTGGTGTTAGATTCTGAATAGCCTTTAAGCATATTATTATATTCCGATGAAATATGCAATTCTGGCGCATTTCTAGCATTTAAAGTAAGCTCTAATTGGTCTTCTACAATACGAATAGTAAAATCTGGCACAATTTGCTCTACAATTTTGGTGTTTCCTGCAAAAGCTCCTCCTGGTTTCGGATTTAATTTAGAAATTTCTTTCATTGCCGCTTTTAGCTCATCTTCAGTAATTTCAAACTTCTGAATTAAACTCTTAAAATGTTTTTTTGTAAACTGGTCAAAAGCCTCTTCTAAAATTTTAGCAGCCAAAAGGCGTGCAGGTTTTTCTTTCTTTTGTTTTAACTGAAGAATTAAACATTCCTTTAAATCTCTTGCTCCAACTCCTGCTGGCTCTAATTGATGAATTTTCTCTAATACTTTTTCAACTTCCTGTTCATCTGTATAAACATTTGCGGTAAAGGCTAAATCATCTACTATATCAATAATATCTCTTCGTATATAACCACTATCATCTATACTTCCAACCAAAAATTCTGCAATCTGACGTTCTTTTTCGTTAAATCTAAAGGTATTTAATTGTGCTTTTAAATGTTGATGAAACGATGTTCCTGCAGCATAAGGTATCGTTTTTTCTTCGTCATCTGCACTGTAATTATTTGCTTGAGTACGATAATTTGGAATTTCATCATCAGAAATGTAATCATCAATATTGAGTTCATTATCTTCTTGTTTAAACTCTTCTTCTTGATTGGAAAACTCCTCTTCTTCTTTACTTTCTTCTTTTCCTTTTTCTAAAGCAGGATTCTCATCAATTTCTTGTGCTAATTTTTGTTCAAATGCTTGTGTTGGCAATTGAATTAACTTCATCAACTGGATTTGTTGAGGAGATAATTTTTGAGATAATTTAAAATTTAAGTGTTGTTTTAACATTTTTTTTAAGACTTATGATTGCTTCGCTATAAGACGAAAGACTGATGACTGATTAATCAAAAATACAAATTTTATTATTAATCAAGGATAGAACTCGTGTTTTTAATTTTATACTAAATATAAAAAAACAAAACCAATACTAACTAGTTAAAATTCGGCATTTTGTGGTGTTCGAGGATAAGGGATTACATCTCTAATATTGGTCATACCTGTAGCAAATAAGACTAATCGTTCAAAGCCAAGTCCAAAACCACTGTGAACTGCCGTTCCAAATTTACGAGTATCTAAATACCACCAAAGCTCTTTTTCATCAACATCTAAGGCTTTCATTTTTTCTTTTAATACTTCCAAACGCTCTTCACGTTGCGAACCTCCAACAATTTCACCAATTCCTGGGAATAATACATCCATTGCTCTTACCGTTTTGCCATCATCATTCATACGCATATAAAAGGCTTTGATGTTTGCAGGATAATCAAATAAAATTACAGGAGATTTAAAGTGTTTTTCCACCAAATAACGCTCGTGTTCAGATTGCAAATCAGCTCCCCATTCGTTGATTAAAAATTGGAATTTCTTCTTTTTATTTGGTTTACAATTTCTTAAAATATCAATTGCTTCAGTGTAAGTTACTCGTTTAAAATTGTTCTCTGTTACAAATTTTAGTTTTTCAATTAAGCCCATATCTGCACGTTTAAGCGCAGGTTTTGAGGCTTCTTCTTTAGCAAACCGAGCATCTAAAAAGGCTAAATCATCTTTACAATTATCTAATACATAACGGATAACTTCTTGAATAAAATCTTCCGCCAAATCCATATTATCTGCCAAATCATTAAAGGCAACTTCTGGTTCAATCATCCAAAATTCTGCTAAATGACGTGTGGTATTTGAGTTTTCTGCTCTAAAAGTAGGTCCAAAAGTATAAACTTTACCCAAAGCCATAGCATAGGTTTCTGCTTCTAACTGACCAGAAACGGTTAAATTGGTTTGTTTTCCGAAGAAATCTTGGGAAAAATCAACTTTACCACTTTCGTTTTTTGGTGTTTTATCCAAATCAAAGTTAGTTACTTTAAACATTTCACCAGCACCTTCGGCATCAGAACCTGTAATGATTGGTGCGTGAAAATTATAAAATCCGTTTTCAGTAAAATACTTGTGAACCGCAAAAGACAAAGCTGCTCTAATGCGCATTACGGCACTAAAAGTATTGGTTCGCACACGTAAATGTGCTTGTTTACGTAAAAACTCTAAACTGTGTTTTTTTGGTTGAATAGGGAATTCCTCTGGATTAGCTTCACCTAACAATTCTAGATTAGAAACCTGAATTTCATAAGCTTGTCCTTTACCTTGACTTTCAACTAAAATTCCTGTAACAGACAAAGCTGCTCCTGTATTAATTTTTTTTAACAGACTTTCATCCATTTGTTCAAAATCAACTACACATTGTATGTTGTTAATGGTAGAACCATCATTTAAAGCAATAAAACGATTTGCTCTAAAGGTTCTTACCCAACCTTTTAAATTTACTTCTTGTCCCTTTTTCTCTCCTTTTAATAATTCGGATACCGATAATCTCATTT
>CAZYKN010000295.1:0-2993 GCA_964648135.1 uncultured Flavobacteriaceae bacterium | reverse complement strand
GACAACCTTGCAAGACATTATCAAAAGAGTAGAAAAAATTTACTTATATTTTTTTATTTTTAAGCATCAATATAATATTTAATTCTATATTTGCAGCCGATATTCATTTTCGGGGTGTAGCGTAGCCCGGTTATCGCGCCACGTTTGGGACGTGGAGGCCGCAGGTTCGAATCCTGCCACCCCGACAATCAAAAAAAAACAGCCTTTGGGCTGTTTTTTTATTTTGAACTATTTAATTTACACCTTAAAATCCGTAAAAGTATTTCTACTTCAAAGCTTTAATAAACAATTCCGCTGAAGCAGGATTAGTAGCCAAAGGAACATCGTGTACATCACATAAACGCATCAACATAGAAATATCTGGTTCATGAGGATGCTTTGCCAAAGGATCTCTAAAAAATATCACCATTTTAGTTTTTCCTTCTGCAACTCTAGCAGCTATTTGCGCATCTCCACCAATAGGTCCAGATAAAAAACGGGTTACTTTAAAACCTGCTTTCTCTGCTTTTTCTCCTGTTGTTCCTGTAGAAATTAACTGAATATCTTTATTTAACAACACCTCTTTATGTTCTTGTAAAAACTGAACCATCTCTGCTTTTTTACCATCGTGTGCTACAATTGCAATTTCCATAATTTATTTATTTTTAGTATAATATTCATCTAACTCTTCCAAATATTTATCTTTAATCTCTCTATTTAAAAAAGAATATTCAAAGGAATTTTTTGCCAATTGATAGAGATCCTCTTTAGATAAATTTAAAGCTTTTTGTATTTGAATATAATTCTCATTTACCTGTCCTCCAAAAAATGCAGGATCATCTGAATTTAAGGTAACTTTTAATCCTAATTCCATCATTTTTTTCAATGGATGATCTTTTAAATCTGCCACCACTTTAAGTGCTGTGTTAGACAAAGGACAAACCGTTAAAGCCAAATCTCTCTTTATAATTTCTTTAACCAAATTATCATCTTGAAGCGCATTATTACCATGATCTATTCGCTTGATTTTTAAAATATCAATCGCTTCCCAAACATAAGCGGCATCACCTTCTTCTCCTGCATGCGCAACGGGAATAAATCCTTCTTTTACACTTGCTTCAAACACCTTTTTAAATTTTGAAGGTGGATTTCCCTTTTCGGAAGAATCTAATCCTACGCAAGTAATTTTATCTTTAAAAGGAAGTGATTCTTCTAAGGTTTTAAAACAAGCAGCTTCAGATAAATGTCTTAAATAACTCATAATTAATAAAGAAGAAACTCCTAATTTTTCTTTTGCATCATCACAGGCTTTAGAAATTCCGTTGATAACTGTTTTAAATGCAATTCCTCTATCTGTATGTGTTTGTGGATCAAACATAATCTCTGTATGACGCACATTTTGAGCTGCACATTTTTGCAAATAAGAATACGTTAAATCATAAAAATCTTGTTCGGTTTGCAAAACATTTGCTCCTTGATAATAAATATCTAAAAAATCTTGCAAGCATGAAAACTGATAGGCTTCTTCAATTTCTTTAACGGATTTAAACGGAATTTCGATTTGGTTTCTTTTGGCAATTTCAAACATTAAACTGGGTTCAAAAGACCCTTCAATATGTAAATGTAATTCGGCTTTTGGTAAATTATTTATAAAATCAATCATCGTATTTGTATTTTTTTGCAAAATTAGTGTTTTATTGCTTTAGATAGGCAAACTAATAAAAAAATGATGATATTTGCACTATGATAGAAGTGCCTTTTAAATTTACACCCATTTTAAAAGAAAAAATTTGGGGAGGAAATAAGTTAAAATCATTACTCAACAAATCTTCCAATACAGAAAATATTGGAGAAAGTTGGGAGATTTCTGATGTTGAAAATGATGTTTCTAAAGTGAGCTCTGGCAAAGACAAAGGCAAGACTCTTACGGAGTTAATTACTCAATATAAAGAAGACTTAGTAGGAAAAAAAATATATGATACTTTTGGAAATAAATTTCCGTTGCTTATTAAATTTATTGATGCAAAAGAATCGTTGAGTATTCAGTTACATCCAAATGATGAATTGGCTAAAAAAAGACACAATTCTTTTGGAAAAACAGAAATGTGGTATGTAATGCAAGCAGATGATGATGCTAAATTAATTGTTGGTTTTAAAAAGGAAGTCAATTCAGAAATTTATCAACAGCATCTATCCAAAAAAAAATTACTAGCTATTTTAAATGAAGAAAAAGTTTCTCATGGTGATGTTTATTTTATTCCTACTGGAAGAGTTCATGCCATTGAAGCTGGTGTTTTACTCGCTGAAATTCAACAAACAAGCGATATTACGTATAGAATATATGATTGGGACAGACAAGACAAACAAGGAAATTATAGAGATTTACATACAAAACACGCATTAGAAGCTTTAGATTTTTCAGTTAAAAAAAACTATAAAACAACTTATAATGCACAACTAAACAAAACATCTCCTATTGTTGATTGTCCGTTTTTCACAACAAATATCCTGTTAATTGACGGTAAAATCGATAAAAATCACAGTCAAAAAGATTCCTTTATAATATACATGTGTGTTAAAGGAAATGTTACCTTTGCAAATACTAATTTTAAAATGGATTTAAACTATGGTGAAACCATTTTAATTCCTAATTGCATTACTAAATACGAGATAAGTTCTCAAGAAGAATCTGAATTATTAGAAGTTTACATAAATTAATTAAAATAAAAATAGAATGGCAAGTATAAAAAATTTAAAAAAAGATTTAAACTATATTTTTTCTGATATTATTGAAGATTGCTATGTTTGGCAGTTAGAAAACGGTGATAACAAAGAAAAAGCAGAACCAATTATTGATAATGCAATTGCTGCCTTTGATCAACTTGTAGAAAAAATAAATTCTAGAAAAGTAGAAAATATTAAAACACATTTTAAATCTATCTTAAATGAGTTAGAAACTCATGTAAATGATTTAAAAAAACAAATTGCTAATCTTTAAAACTCATTTGGTATTA
>CAZYKN010000294.1:1344-3011 GCA_964648135.1 uncultured Flavobacteriaceae bacterium | reverse complement strand
TTAAGCTATTTAATTACATTTGCAATTCATTTTATTACT
Source organism: uncultured Flavobacteriaceae bacterium (assembly GCA_964648135.1). Classification (GTDB taxonomy): domain Bacteria; phylum Bacteroidota; class Bacteroidia; order Flavobacteriales; family Flavobacteriaceae; genus S010-17. The sequence goes on along the minus strand of CAZYKN010000294.1, from coordinate 2,972 downwards.
AACTAATTATGAAGACCATACAGTTTAGACAAGCTATTGCAGAAGCAATGAGTGAAGAAATGCGAAGAGACGAAAGCGTTTATCTTTTAGGTGAAGAAGTTGCTGAATACAACGGAGCATACAAAGCATCAAAAGGAATGTTAGATGAGTTTGGAGCAAAACGAGTAATTGATACACCTATTGCGGAACTTGGTTTTGCAGGGATTGCTATTGGTTCTACCATGACAGGTAATCGTCCGATAGTTGAATATATGACTTTTAACTTTTCTTTAGTGGGAATTGATCAAATCATAAATAACGCCGCAAAAATTAGACAAATGAGCGGTGGACAGTTTAATTGTCCTATTGTTTTTAGAGGTCCAACAGGTTCTGCAGGTCAGCTAGGTGCAACACATTCACAAGCCTTTGAAAATTGGTTTGCCAATACACCAGGTTTAAAAGTGATTGTTCCTTCAAATCCGTATGATGCCAAAGGCTTGTTAAAAGCTGCAATACGTGATGACGATCCTGTAATTTTTATGGAATCTGAACAAATGTATGGAGATAAAGGCGAAGTTCCAGAAGGTGAATACGTGCTTCCTATTGGTGTTGGTGATATTAAAAGAGAAGGAACAGATGTAACCATCGTTTCTTTTGGAAAAATTATTAAAGAAGCTTATAAAGCTGCAGCTATTTTAGAAAAAGAAGGGATTTCTGTTGAAATAGTTGATTTAAGAACTGTGAAACCAATGGATCGTGAAATGATTTTGACTTCGGTTAAAAAAACGAATCGCTTAGTTATTTTAGAAGAAGCTTGGCCTTTTGGTTCGGTTGCTTCAGAAATTACCTTTTTAGTACAAGAACAAGCCTTTGATTATTTAGACGCTCCAATTAAACGAATAACAACTGCAGATACTCCAGCACCATATTCTCCTGTTTTATTAGAAGAATGGTTGCCAAATGCAAATGATGTTGTAAAAGCTGTTAAAAGCGTTATGTACAGATAAAAAAATTAAATGTAGAATTCCTTTTCTCTTTTGGAAAGGAATTTTATGTTAAAAAAATATTCTCAATCAAAAAGGGAACAATAATTGCAGATTCTTTATCTAATTATAAAAAAACACCTTTTGGAAACAAAATTGGTGTTATTTTAAACTAAATAAATTTATGAAAAATACACTTTTAATATTCATCTTACTTTTTTCAAGCCTTACTTTTGCTCAAACCAAAGTAAGAGGTAAAATAATTGATGAAACAGGAGAACCTATCGCTTTTTGTAATATTATTTTTAAAAATTCTATTAAAGGAACAACCTCTGATGAAAACGGAAATTTTTATCTAGAATCTAAAAAAACCTATCCAGAAATGGTGGTTTCTTTTATGGGTTTTGAAACAAAAACAATTCCACTAAAAAAAATTAATTACAATTTAGAAATTGTTTTAAAAGAAGAAGGAGCTACACTTAACGAAGTGGTTCTATATGCAGGAAAAGTAAAAAGAAAAGGAAATCCTGCCATTGCCATCTTAAAAAAGATGTGGAAAAAGAAGCGTAGAAATGGTATTTATATGTACAATCAATACCAATATGATAAATATGAAAAAATTGAATTTGACCTCAATAACATCGATGAAAAATTTAGAAATAAAAA
>CAZYKN010000294.1:0-1244 GCA_964648135.1 uncultured Flavobacteriaceae bacterium | reverse complement strand
GATAAAGCAGACTATGATTTATCCATTTTTACTAAAAATGATGATTATTGGAAAAAAAATAGATTAGAAAAACTGTCTAATAAAGAAAAAGATATTTACAAGTTAATAGATACTTTACAGTCTAATAAAACCTTTAATAGATTATATACTTTAACCGAAGTATTAGCATCTGGTTATTGGCAATTTATTCCAGGTTTTGATTTTGGACCTGTTTTCTCCACCTTTGGGTCTAATGACGTTGAAGGATTTAGAGTAAGAGCAGGAGGACGTAGCTATATTCACGAGTATGATAGATTTAGAATTGAAGGTTATGGAGCGTATGGATTTACAGATCAAAAATTCAAATATGGTTTTGCTGCAAAATGGTTGGTTAACAGAAAAAATAGATTAATTATTTCTTTTGGAAATCGTGATGACATAGAACAAACAGGTGTAAGTTTAACCACTTCTAACAATGTAATGGACAGGAGTTTTGCTTCATCATCATTCTTTTCAAGAGGAAGTAATTATAGATTAACGGACTTGAATATTAGTAATTTAGCTATCTCTTACGATCCAATTAAAAATTTAACGCTTACTGCTGGAGCAACCTATAAAGACATGAAATCTGCTGCTCCAGATCAATTTAATATCGATTTTATTAATGATGATGGCGCAGTACAATCTACTATAAACCAAACGGAATTAGACTTGGTTGTTAAATTTACTCCAGGAAGAAAAAGTGGAGGATTTGGTGTAGATCAACAAACGGCAAATTCTGGACGATATCCTATTTTTTACTTATCTTATACTAAAGGAGTAAAAGGCTTATTAAATAGTGATTTTGATTTTAATAAATTACAGTTATACTACAAACAACGCTTCCAAATTGGAGGTATAGGAAAATTAAAATATACGTTTGAAGTAGGTAAAACCTTTGAAAGTGTGCCTTTATCTTTATTAGATGTTGTTCCAGGAAATCAGTCGCCTTTTATGGCTGCAAGAACCTTTGATTTGTTAGATTACTATGAATTTGTAACCGATCAATACGCTTCATTGCATTTAGAACATAATTTTAATGGACGAATTTTTTCTAGAATTCCGCTCATTAAAAAACTAAACTTACGTACAATAGTTGGTGTAAGAGGTGTTATTGGCTCAATCTCTGATAAAAATATTGCCAGAAACGCATCTCCTTTTATTTATCAAGCACCAGAAAAAATGTATTGGGAATATCATGCAGGAGTTGGTAATATTTTAAAATT
>CAZYKN010000293.1:0-3015 GCA_964648135.1 uncultured Flavobacteriaceae bacterium | reverse complement strand
TTATCCATTCGCAATGCCTTAATCTCAGATTCTAGTTTCTTAATTTTTAAAGAGTCTAATTGTGCTTCTAGCAATTTGATACGCTCTTTTGTAGATAATTTTTCTTTTGGCGTTTGCGATTTACTATCTTCTGTAAGCGAATCTATCAATTGCTTTGTTTCATTATTTGTTAATTGATTGTCTTTCGTTGTAACGGATAACGAATCAACTATTTGAGAATCTATCGTGTTTTTTGCTGTTTTTTCAAGTTCTTGAGCTTTCCAATTTTTAAAAAACTCCGAATCTTTTTCACTTTCTTTCCAAACCACTCCTAATTGCTTAAATATGGTTTCGTTCCATTGTTCTGGATGCTTAACATCAACCCAAATTACATCTCTATAATCCATATCAACTAAAGCCAAATCTGGTGTTGCTGAACCATCAAAATGACGAGAATTTTTACGTTTTGCCGCAATTGTAGATAGCACAAACATTCTGCGTTTTCCTGCAATATCTTTAATATAAGGTCTAAACTCAACTGGTTTATTAACATTCCAATCGTAATTTTTCTTAGATTCCATTACTTTTAATGGCATTGCCGAAACGCCTGCATAACCATCTTTATGACTCACATGGTTGTAATACATCATGTGTGATGTTCCATCTGCTGGAATAAAAACGGAGTACGACAAACTGGTACGCTCTGCTCCTATCGGTTCTAATCCAAACCAATGATATAGACCAGTATATGCTTTTTGATCAACATCAGAAAAATCAAAATCTGTTACAAAAGGTTGCTGATTTTGATCATCAGACAAATCTGGTATTTTTACCGAAGTGTGCATATTCCATGGTAACGGATCGGTAAATCCTCCTAAAAACATTAAAGATTCTGCTTGTAATCTAGATACTTTTTCTGCAACAGTATTTTGTTTTTGTAAATACGGATAATTTTTCATTTGTTTAGGACTAATATATTCTCCTTTTCCAAATAAAATACGTTCTAAATAATCTGTTGTAGTGTGTTTTCCTTGCTGAATTACCATAACTCCTCCATAAACAGGATATGGAAAAAAGAATCCTTTCCACTTAATTAAACTCACTACTTCTACCCAATTATTGCTATCATCTTTCATATAAAAGACTTCGCTTGGTTCGTAATTTACATAATGCCACGGATTAAATCGTTGAACTACGGCATTGTACGTGTTTCTGCTAAAAGACAATGATTCACCTATGGAAAAAATAATTTTTTCTCTATTATCACCTGCAAAACGTGGAAAAGCAGTAGTACTTGGTACAGAAAAAATTTCTTCAATATAATCACTTACTCGTTGCCAAGCATATTCTTTTGCTGGTTGAACCACCATTGTCCATCTGTTTTCATTACCAATTCTTACCAATTGTGGTTCTGAAATTTCTTCAGTTTCACCAATAGACTCGTAAGCCATAGTTCTAATATTATTGTAAGGCTGAATACGCTCATTTCTTGATAAAGGCAGTTTGGTAATCTCTGTTAAATCAAGGTTTTTATAGATATTATACTTTTGCATAAAGGCATACATTCCTGTTTTTGCGCCAATAAAATAAAGTAATCCAAAGAAAACTGCCATAACAATTATTGGTGTAAATTTTCCACCTACACTATCTGATTTTCTCATTTTACGAATAGAAATAATCAATACCAAAAGACTCAATAATATAAGGAAAATGTATTTTCGTAAAAATAAGATATATGGTTGAAAATCATCTCTTAAAATAAAGAGCGTTAAAAATATAATGGTGAAAAATAATAAAATCATTATTTTACCTTTTACGCTTTTGTTCCAAATTCTTTTAATCATCGTTTTTAGTTTTCAGTGTTCAGTTTTCAGTATTCAGTTTGCAGTGTTCAGTGTTTGCCTTACACTCTAAAGCAATCCTTTTTCTTTCAATCGATCTCTTCCGCTTTTTTCTGTTGTTTCTGTTTTATTTTCTGATGGTTTATCTTCATCATCAAAAGTTTCTTCCATTTTTTCCTTAACGGATTTTGCTTTATCTTTTACATCATCAGTTATTTCTCTAATAAAACCTTTTCCCTTTTCAAAGGTATCTTCAATAGCATCATGACCATCGTCTAATTTTTCATTGGCAAAAACGATTAATGATGCAAAATAAGTTCCTAATAATGTACCTACAATAGTGGTTGCGAAATATTTAGGGTAAAATAATTTAATAGGTGTTAAAAAATCTACCACTAAAAAAGCAACTATATAAAACAATACCACATAAACCAAACGCATTAAAAAAGGTTGCATAAATAAAAATCCTTTTCTGTTAGTTTTACTCATTTGTTGCTCTTGTGTATGCGTTAAACGGTTTACAAAACGATACATTCCGTTATTTTTGGATTCTCTCCAATAAAGTAAAATACCGAATAATACGGCTAAAGTAAATATAATAATTTCTATTGTCATTTTTTTTAATTTTTAATTTTGGCTCTAATTCAAATTTAATAGTAACCTAATGTTAATGTCATCATTTGTTCATTTTTTTCATTGATAAAAAAACGAACCAAAAAAATCTAGGCTTACGAAAGCTAATCTAAATTTTTCATTCATCATCTAAATTTTCTGAACTCGTTCCGTTTTAATATTTATTTGGCTAATCATACATTTACAAACGGAACTCAAACAGCAGAAAATTCTACGATAATTCATTTCAAATTTTACGATTATCTTTCGAATGCCGTTTAAAAATTATGTTTTGAGCTTTTATCATATTTAATTTAGATTTTAATGTTATTATTGTTCCACTAAATTTGCAGTAGAATTTATTTGTTAATTTTAATTTGCTCAATTACCCAATCTTGATACGAGTTATCCCAAGTTTTATAATAGTTATAAAAAACATTTTTATTGTAAAGATACATATTATATGGGTCTTTTGGAGCAACTTCGGCTAATAATTGCCACATTAGGTCTTTTTCTGTATCAAATAAAGAGGAATGTGGTTTGTACATTGCCTGTAAAACATCGGTATAAATAAAGGATTTTA
>CAZYKN010000292.1:0-3027 GCA_964648135.1 uncultured Flavobacteriaceae bacterium | reverse complement strand
CTCTTTTGCCTCATCAATCATCTTCATTTTATACAACTTATTGAGCACTTCTTGATGACATCTGTCTTGATAAATACAGTATTTTTCTAACACTAATTTAGCTTCATCAACGGTATAAGTTTTTGCTTTATTCACTTTGCTAAAATAGTGTAAAAACACTATAAATTGTGTTTTTGTAAAGCTAATTTAGTCTGATTTATAAATTCATTTTTATCATCAATAAACAATACTAAATTTTTTATTTTTTTCTTTACACCATAAAATCCTTCCATAAATTGTTCTTCCTTTAACACAATTTTTACATTATATCCTTCTAATTTTCTAAATGGTGAAAAATAGTGTATATTTTCCTCATCTTCAGCATCTTTTGTGTAAATTTCTATGCTTTGTATGTTTGTAAATTCAATAAAAGTGGCTGCTATAATACCATATTTTAAATCTAATCCGTTACTTTTTATAGTGATGGGTCTTTTAGGCAATGCACGTAAAATTCCAAAAAGCTGGATTATAGTATAAATACTAAAAAAAGTAAGAATAAAAGCTACAGACTTATTCCATTTCAATAATAACTTATGAATTACAAAAATCTCTATTATTCCACTTATCATAAAGGCTATCAAAACGGTTATTATACCACTATTTTTATGATAACTAAATTCATTCTTTTTTAATTTTGGCTTTTTCCAATAGATAAATCCATAATAAAATACTGCAATTTCTGTAGCTAATAAAGTGGCTACCTTTTTTGGTACAATAGTATGAATAACTTGCTTTAAAATGGTAAAAAAATCAGCGTTTTGGTGTTCCTCTTTTTTTATTGCTCTAAGTGTTTTCTTTACCTTAAACATTAATATTCCTATAAATATGAGTTCAATAAAAGGAAGTATCCAATTTTTAAAAACAGTTAAATAAAATTGATTTTGTTTTGGCAGAAGTAAACTTGCAATAAGTAAATTTAATGTTATTATAATGGATAACGACGTTTTAGAAATATTGGTATTCCTAATAAGAAAGTAATAAATCAAAGGAATGGATACTAACAAGTCAAAAGTTACTCCAAAAGACATTAAATTTGGATTAAGCTTATAAGTATTAGATTTTAGTATCAAAAAAGAGATAAAAACCAGTAGTAATGGTATTCCAAAAATAAAAATTTTTCGTTTAACGGTTATTGATTTCATATCTATTCTTTTCTTTAATGTTAAATAGTTTAAAAATAAGCAAAAACCCTACAAATCTCTTTTTTGTAATAATTTATATGAAAAATAGATGAACAAAAACGTCCAAACCAACACAATAGCAATCTGATACCAATGCACAGCATAATCAAAATTAAATTTTTCACCAACTTGATTTCCTACGGTTTTAATAGCTTTCATTCGTGTAAAAGGTTGCTGAATTAAATTACTTAAAGCAGTAAAAGGCAAAAATTGGGTAACTTCACCAACAATATCGGATTTATATCCAAATTTGAATTGCAACAATCCGTGGATAATTCCTTCGGCAAAAAGCCAAACAAACATTGCTCCAACAGCAAAAGCCGATTTCTTTACTAACATTCCAAAAAATAATCCAAAGGAGAAAAATCCTACTAATTTAACGAAGAAAGCAAGTAAATAATCTAAATCTGAAAACACGATACTAAATTCATTATAATCAGAATAAATATATCCTAAAATTAAGGAAATTACAAATACAAAAATCGTTGAAGCAGCTGCAAGAATAAAGACCAAATAAAATTTAGACAAAATAAATTCCTTTTTACTTAAACCGTCAATTAGGTTTTGTTTTAAGGTTCTATTGCTATATTCATTGGTAATCATTGATACGATAACTAACAATAAAAAGAATTTAAAAATTGCAGCAATATAAGTGTTAAAATGCCAGATATACGGAAAATTAAAAATTCCTTGATCTGCTAAATGGAATTTTATTGGTCCAATATCAAATTTTATAGCGGCAATTAAAGAGATAGAAGTAAGCAATAAAAAATAAACTGCAATGAGTATTTTACTTGCCTTACTATTTTTAAGTTTTATGAGTTCTATTTGAATTAATCGTTTCATTGTTGGTGCTTTTATTGTTCGGTTAATGCTAAGAATTTACTTTCTAAACTAGGTTTACGTTTAGATAAATGAGTTAAAACAATATTGTTTTTAAAAGCAAATGTATTCAAATCTGCGGTAGAAATATCTTGGTCTAAGGTAGCAATAATTAAATCACCATCTTCAGAAACCGATGCAATTCCGTTATAATTAAGCAGTAAATTTTTTAATTTTGAAGGATGTTCGCATTGCATATCAATCCATCCAGCAGCAGCCTTCATTTCATCTACTCTACCTTCGTATAATTTTTTTCCTTTACGGATGATGACTACATCTGTACATACTTTTTCTACTTCATCTAATAAATGCGATGCCAATAAAATAGTTGTTCCTTTACTTGCAATATCTTTAATAATTTGTCTAATTTCATGAATTCCTTGCGGATCTAATCCGTTGGTAGGTTCATCTAAAATTAATATTTCTGGATCATTTAACAATGCAGAAGCAATAGCTAAACGCTGTTTCATTCCTAATGAAAACGTTTTAAACGAACTGTTTCTACGTTCAAAAAGGTGAACAGTTTTTAATTTTTCATCAATTTTAGTTTCAGAAACACCTTTAATTTTACATACTAAGCGCAAATTTTCATAAGCACTCATACTTGGATAAAAATTAGGTCGTTCAATAATAGCACCAACTTTTTTTAAAGCTTCATGTGTTGTAACAGTGCCACCAAACCATTCAAAAGTTCCTAAAGTTGGATTAACCACATTTAAAATCATTCCAAGAGTGGTAGATTTTCCACTTCCGTTAGGACCTAAAATACCATAAACTTTTCCTTTAGAAATAGTAAAAGATAAATTATTTACGGCATGAACACTACCGTATTTTTTATTCAAATTGCTTAGTGTAAGAATTGTTTCCAAAGTTAATCTAGTTTAGTTTCTAGTAAGACGAAGAAGTTTAATTTTTGTTACAATTT
>CAZYKN010000291.1:0-3032 GCA_964648135.1 uncultured Flavobacteriaceae bacterium | reverse complement strand
AAAAGTTTACAAAATAAAAGCAACGCTTTAAACATAAAAAAAGGCTATAAAAAAACTATATTAGGAATAATTCCTGAGGATTGGGAATATATTAAATTTGGAAAAATAATTTCAAAATTAGGTTATGGACCAAGATTTAGTAAAAATGATTACGATGAGAAAGGAAATGTTAAAACTATTAGAGGAACAGATGTTGGTCAAAATGGTAATATTTATTATGAGCAAGTACCAATAGCTAATTTAAAGGAAGACTTTATAAAACCTCATCTTTTAAAAAAAGGAGATTTAGTAATGATTACAACTGCTGATTGTGGTGTTACTGGGGTTTTTGAAGCTGTAGATTATAATTATATTCCAAGTGCTTATGCTGTAAAAATAAGTTTGACGGATTTAGCTGAGCCAAATTATTTCAAATTTTTAGTACAATCGAAGTTGTTTAAAAACCAAGTAATAAAATTTGTTAGAAAAGGAACAGTTGCTAACTTACCAGGCTCTGATATTAAAAAATTCAAATTCCCACTTCCACCAAAACCCCAACAAATAAAAATAGCCAAAATACTAAGCACTTGGGATACGGCAATTAACAAACAAACCCAACTCATACAAGCCAAACAAAAACAAAAAAAAGCATTAATGCAACTGCTACTTACAGGCAAAAAACGCTTTGATGGGTTTACGGAGGCGTGGAAAGAGGTTAGGTTGGGTGAAGTTTTTTATTCGAAAAGAGGAAAAGGAATTTCTAAAAGCAAAATCACTTCGGATGGTATAAATAAATGCATTCTATATGGAGAACTTTATACTAAATATTCTGAAACTATCAGTGAAGTTATAAGTAAAACTAACTCAGATGAAGGTGTACTGTCATTGAAAAACGATTTATTAATTCCTTCATCAACCACTACTACAGGAATAGATTTGGCAAACGTTACATCATTACTGGACGAAAACGTTCAGTTAGGTGGAGATATTATTATTTTAAGAAGTGATAAAAATATTAATAGTGATTTTTATGCGTATTATTTAACAAATGTAAAGAAACACGAATTAGCAAAATTCTCTCAAGGAATAACAATAGTACACTTATATTATAATCATTTCAAAAATATTATAATTGATTTTCCGTCTTTAAAAGAACAAAATAATATTGTAAAAGTACTAAGCAAATCAGACCAAGAAATAAACCTTTTAAAAGAGCAATTAGCACAATTACAACAACAAAAACAAGGTTTAATGCAAGTGTTGCTAACAGGTAAAGTGCTGGTTAGCGTTTAAAAAAGAAAAGTGATGAAAGAAAAAAACAAACCATTTAAAATACTATCCATCGATGGTGGAGGAAATAAAGGTGTTTTTCCAGCAAAATTTTTAACTTCAATAGAAGAAGAAATTGGCGAAGGTCAAATACACAAATATTTTAACATCATAACAGGAACTTCTACAGGTGGCATTATTGCTTTGGCATTGTCTTTAGGTGTACCAGCAAAAGAAATATTGGCACTATATCAAGACAATGCCAAAACAATATTTGGTAAAATGAGTTGGTGTATTTTTAGAAAACCGTTCTATTCTAATAAACCTTTAGAAAAATTAATAAGAACTAAGTTTAAAGCATATAATAAAGATAAAGACCCAATAATTAATGACGCTAAAGTAAACTTACTAATACCAATATATAATCTAGTAAATGGTGCAACACAAGTATTAAAAACACCACACGCACAAGATTTACACATAGATAAACACATACCAATGTATATGGCAGCAATGGCAACATCAGCAGCTCCTACATTTTTTAATGCGTATTCAAACACGTATAAAAAAGAAAATACAAATGTTGTTGAAAGTTTTTCGAATAAAATTGATGGTGGTGTTTTTGCCAACAACCCAAGTATGCTAGCAATAATTGAAGCACAAACACGATTTAATAAAGACTTGTCTCAAATAGAATTATTATCATTAGGTACAGGTCAAAAATTATTTTCAAATGCAAAAAATAAAAATAAATGGTCTGTTGGTTTTTGGATATGGAAAAAAAGAATTATTGAGTCATTTATGCAAAGTCAATCTCAAATTGTGCATAATTCGGTTGCTGTTTTAGATAAATTTAATACTGATTTTAAATACAAAAGAATTGATTTAAAGTTTGATGAAAATTTTAATGTAAAAATGGATGAAACAGATAAAAATAAATTAGATAAACTTGTAGAAAAATCTGCAACGATATTTCAAAACGAAAGAAGCAATGTATTGGATACCTATTTTAGCAGCAGCATATCTACTATTTAAAGGCGATAAAAAAAAGAATATTAACACTAAAAAAACAAAAAAAGCTATGGCAAATTGTAACAAATTATTTTTAGACTTTGATAAAGATCTAAACATAACAAAATCGAAAAGAAAAAAATTAATTAAATCAAAAGATGATTTAAGAAAAAGAATTGTTAGCTATTTTAAAAAGCATCATCCAGAATATAAACCAAAATTTCGCATACAAGGTTCGTATATAATGAAAACGGTTATCAGAACAAAAGATGATGAATGTGACTTAGATGATGGTGTATATTTTCACAGAGAAGAAGACGTAACAGGTACAACCTTACAAAGTTGGATAAAAAAAGCAATAGATGGAGCAACAGACACAACACCAGAACATCGTAAAAAATGTGTACGTCAATACTATAAAGGAGATTATCATATAGATTTCCCTGTTTATTATTTCCCAGAAGATGAAGATCATCCGCAAATAGCAGTTAAAAATGAAGATTGCGAAGAAAGTGATCCAAAAGAATTAATAGATTGGTTTAAAGATATAAAAGATAAAGATGGTCAATTAATAACAATTATTAAATACTTAAAATCTTGGGGAGACCATAAACGTAATAAAATGCCAAGTGGCTTGGTAATGACTATTTTAGCAGAAGACAACATTGCTTATAATAAGAGAGATGATATCGCTTTAAGAGATACACTTGTTAATATAGAAAAGTCTTTAGACGATGGCGACAATTTTGTATGCGAAGTGCCAGCAACTCCAT
>CAZYKN010000290.1:0-3061 GCA_964648135.1 uncultured Flavobacteriaceae bacterium | reverse complement strand
GTCTTCCGTCTTCTGTCTTCCGTCTTCCGTCTTCTGTCTTCCGTCTTCCGTCTTCGGTCTTCCGTCTTCCGTCTTCGGTCTTCCGTCTTCCGTCTTCCATCTTCCGTCTTCACTCTTTAACGTGTAAAGAATAATTCCGCCATTTTTCAAGTGCTGCTTTAAAATCTTCTGGTAAATCGGAATTAAATTGCATTAATTTATTGGTTGTAGGATGTACAAAGCCTAGTGTTTTTGCGTGTAAGGCTTGTCTTGGCATTACTTTAAAGCAATTATCAACAAACTGTTTATATTTGGTAAAAGTTGTCCCTTTTAAGATGCTATCTCCTCCATAGCGAGCATCATTAAACAAAGTATGACCAATATATTTAAAATGTGCTCTTATTTGGTGCGTTCTTCCTGTTTCTAATTGGCATTCCACTAAGGTAACATAGGTAAAACGTTCAAGCACTTTGTAATGAGTTACGGCATGTTTGCCAAATTCACCATCAGGAAAAACAGTCATTTGCAACCTGTTTTTTAGACTTCTGCCAATATTTCCTGTAATGGTTCCTTGGTCTTCTGCTACATTTCCCCAAACTAAGGCATAATAAATACGTTCTGTGGTCTTATTAAAAAACTGTAACGCCAATTTAGTCATGGCGTTTTCATTTTTGGCAACCACCAATAAACCACTAGTATCTTTGTCAATTCTATGAACCAAACCAGGTCGTTCATTAGAGTTTGTAGGTAAATTTTCAACGTGATGAATCAATCCATTTACAAGTGTTCCGCTATAATTTCCATGACCAGGATGTACTACCATTCCTGCAACTTTATTAACTACCATTACATCATCATCTTCATATACAATATCAATAGGTAAATCTTCTGCAACGAGTAAGTTTTCATGTGGAGGATGTGTGAGTACAACACGTACCTCATCATTAGGTTTTACTTTATAATTGGCTTTTACTACCTTATTATTAACTAAAACACTTCCTGCTTTAATGGCAAGTTGAATTTTATTTCGAGTAGCGTTTTCAATAAAATTCATTAAAAATTTATCTACTCTTAGAGGTTCTTGACCAATGGCTGCGGTAAACTTATAATGTTCATATAATGAGTCTTCTGCATCATCAATTTCAGTCGTATTTTTACTCATTATTCTTTGGTTTCATCTGTTTTTTGTACTGCTCCATTACCATCGCCTAAAACTAAATTTATTTTAGAATTTTTAGGAATTAAATCGCCTTTTTTAAGTTTTTTCCCTTTAAAAGATAAACCTCTAACTACATTTCTTCCTCTGTCTGGAACATAAGAAAATGTGCCAATTTTAAAGCCGTTTGCTTTTAATTCCATTTCTATCTGACGTTTTGTTTTTCCATAAAAATTAGGAATAGCAATTTTACGATAGCCAGAAGGATTGAGTTTAATGTAAATTTTACGATGTTCTTTTACATATTCTCCAAATTCAGGATTTTGTTCAATCACCGTTAATGGAGGATATTTTGGATTAAAATTGATGGTATCTTGAATTTTATAAGATAAATTTGCTTCATCTAATGTGGTTTTCATTTTCATTAATGTCATTTTAGACAAATCTGGCACCGCAATTTTTTGGTTGTGATTGGTGTAATAATTCAGCCACATTTTTAGAACAAAAATCAATATAATGATTGTTCCAACAATGATGGAAAGGGTTTTAATAAACGGATTTCTAAAGAGTTTTTTTAATTTATCCATTATCATATATTTTTAGCAAAGGTTATTTCTATTCAAAAAAGCAAATATAGTACAATTAATTTAGCTTTTTTTGTAAGTTTGTAAGGATTTTAATTGAACGCTAAATGATAAAAAATATTGCCGTAATAATGGGAGGCTTCTCTAAGGAAGTAGAAATTTCGCTTAAAAGCGGAAGTGTAGTCGCACAACATCTAGATACCTCTAAATATGCTGTTTATTCCATTCACATCTTGCCCAAAAAATGGGTTGTAGTTATTAATGAAAAGGAATATGCCATTGATAAAAGTGATTTTTCATTCACTTTAAATAATAAAAAAATAGTTTTTGATGTTGTATTTAACGCTATTCATGGAAATCCTGGTGAGAATGGCTCTTTTCTAGCATATTTAGAATTGTTGGGTATAAAACATACCTCAGCACCATTTTATCAAATGGCTTTAACCTTTAATAAACACGATACTATAAGCGTTTTAAAACAATTTGGTATTCAAGCTGCAAAGTCCGTTCACTTGAATAAAACGGATAAAATTGATATTGACAAAATAGTAAATTACATTAAATTGCCTTGCTTTGTAAAAGCCAATAATGCAGGTTCTAGTTTTGGAGTTTCAAAGGTTTACAATAAAGAAAAACTTAAAAAAGCCATTGATTTCTCTTTTGAAGAAGATGATGAGGTTTTGATAGAGTCTTTCCTTAACGGAACAGAAGTTTCCGTTGGAGTATATCAATATAAAGGAGAAGTAAAGGTTTTAGGAATGACAGAAATTGTTTCGGAAAATGATTTTTTTGATTTTGAAGCCAAATATTTAGGAAAATCTCAAGAAATAACACCTGCAAGAATAAGTAAAGAGGAAGAACAAAAATTGCATGATGTTGCTATTAAAATTTATAAAAAACTCAATATGAAAGGAATGACAAGATCCGATTTTATTTTTGTTGATGGAGAACCTCACTTTATTGAAATGAATACAGTACCAGGATTGGCAACAGAGAGTATTTTGCCTCAACAAATTAGAGCTGCTGGTTTTACTCTTGGAGAATTTTTTGAAATGATGATTTTGGAGTGATTTTAGTCTTCAGTATTCAGTATTCAGTCTTCAGTTTGCATGATTATACTACAATTCAACATTCATAATTCAACATTCATAATTCAACATTCAACATTCAACATTCAACATTCAACATTCAACATTCAACATTCAACATTCATAATTCAACATTCATAATTCAACATTCAACATTCAACATTGAAAACTCATAATTCAAACTCATAACTAAATGAACATTTTCATATTAATACTTATCGGTTTTATTGCAGGAGTAATTAATACCATTGCTG
>CAZYKN010000289.1:0-3088 GCA_964648135.1 uncultured Flavobacteriaceae bacterium | reverse complement strand
AAATTAAATATTGATTTTAAGTTGTTCCAGTAAATTTGCAGTAGAACCAATTATTTTTTAAGATTAATTAGATACATTTTAAAATCTCTGCCTTCGCAAGAATGACAAGCAAACCAAATTTAATACAATTTATAAGAAAAGCTTAAACTAAAACTTTGTCTTTTAGAATATTGTCTATAAATTTCATTTTCAGCTCCAAATGAATCAAAATACTGATTAAAATTATCGTTCAAAATATTTTTAAATGATGCGCTTACTTTGTATTTATTGTCTTTTCCAAATTTATAACTTCCTTTAAAATTTAAACTGTTAAACGGACTTTCAAACACGTCTGGTACGATACCACTTCCAACAATGGCTAATTTTTTTCCTTGTACATTATAACTTAAAGAGGAATCAAAATTGGCTTTAGAAATATTTAATGATGCGTTTACTATAAATGGAGATTGCCCTTGCATTGTTCTATATTGCGCTATGGTTTCACCATTTCTAGCATTTTCTTGTCTTAATTCATATTCTGTCTTACCAGAAATATCAACAATTACTTGCTTGGTATCTACTTTTGAAATAATATAGCTCACATTTGCTCCAACAGAAATATTGAATTTTGAATCTTCTTTTGTCAAACTTTTTTTCATTTCTAATTCTCCTCCATAAACAAGTGCTTGTTTTGTGTTTTTTGGCTGAATTGAATTCGGACTTAATTGAAAAGGCACCAATTCTATTGGATTATTAAAGTTTTTATAAAATCCGCTTACAGAAATCATTTCACCTCTGTTAAAGAAATTTTCCCATCTAATATCTACATTATTAATATTGGTTTCTTTTAAATTTAAGTTACCAATAAAATTATTTTGCGAAATTGGATCTTGAATATGTGCATTAGATTTTTCTTTAAATGAAGGTCTTGCAACGGTTTGAGAATAAGACAACCGCAAATTAGTATTATCATTTAAAGCGTAAATAAAGTTTAAAGACGGTAAGAAAACCAATTCATCATGTACTCTCTTTTTAAATGGAATATTGGTATAATATCCATCATAATCAATGGTTGCTTTTTCCGTTCTTACTCCAAAAATGGTTTTTAGTTTTTTAGTAATTTCCATTTCATCCATGGCATAAAAAGCCATCACATTACTGGTTGCTTTGTAGGTATTATTCAAATTTTGAGACCCTTTTACATACATTCCAGATTGAGTTGTTGCATTCCAAATATTGGCATCAATTAAAATGTCATTTGGATTTTCGGTAAACGAATTAAAGTCTGATGTTTTCTCAAACACATAACTTAAAATTTCGTAATCTCTATATTTATAAGTATTTGAAACTCCAATTTTAATTTTATTTTTTTCTTTTACTTTATACAACGCATTTATTTTTGAAGCAAGTGTTTGCTCGTTTAAAGTTCGGTAATATCTATCAATACCAGCTCCATCACCTAATTGTAATTTAAACGTTCCCGTTGTAGCATCAAAAGACAATCTAGTAGAACGCACATCTGGTTCTAAAATATTTGCTAAAGAAGGAGATAATTTCCAATCAACTACAAAATCATTTCCTTTTATATGATGTTCTCCTTTGAGGATAATATTTGTTACACTTCTTTGTGTGTATTGAATGGCATCTTTATACAAGGTAGCGTTTGTTTCATCAAAATTTTGCGAAATATAATCTGCTGCTTGACCTGTACCATTCTGACTGTGGAAAAGGGAAAGTGCATATTTACTTTTATCAAATTTAAAGGCTGTTCCAAGTAAACCACTCCAAATTACATTGTTTTCACCAAAAGATCCAGTGGTTACTTCTCGTTTATCTAGCTCATTTACATTAGAATTGGTATCTTTAAAGTAAACAGCTTGTTTTACATCATCATAATATTTATAATCATTTGCATAATTCAAGGCAAAATTAACTCCTAAAGTATAGTTTTTTTTCTGATATTGATTTCCAAAACTCATATTAAAACTTTCATCTAAAAATGAATTTGCACCTTTAGTAACTCCTAATTCTTTGGAAAAACTATTGGTTAATGCTGTTAATTTTGGGTCGTTTAAAGATTCATCTGGAATAATGGTATTGTTACTAAAACCTAATTTTCGTGTACTATTTCCAAAACCTAACCAATCATTTTTTTGTTTTTGGTAAAGGATAAAATCTTTATTAAAATTCATATTATTGGTATAGCCAAATCCTAAACCAATTTCTAAAGTTTTATCTCTAGGAAAATCTTTTGTAGAAATATCTACCAAACCACCTGTAAAATCACCATCTAAATCTGGTGTGAAGGTTTTATAAACTACAATATTA
The DNA here is from genome assembly GCA_964648135.1 of uncultured Flavobacteriaceae bacterium. Taxonomy (GTDB): domain Bacteria; phylum Bacteroidota; class Bacteroidia; order Flavobacteriales; family Flavobacteriaceae; genus S010-17. The sequence continues at coordinate 781 of CAZYKN010000289.1, read as the reverse complement.
TCAACTAAATTTGTTGGAAACAAGTCCATCTGAACCGTATTTCTATCAGGATCTAATCCTGGAATGCTAACACTGTTTAAAGTTGTTTTAGTATAACGATCACTCAAACCACGAACAAAAACATATTTACCACCTTGAACAGAAACTCCTGTTACTCTTTTTAATGCTCCAGCAACATCAGAATCACCTGTTTTACTAAAACTTTCAGAAGAAATACCATCTAAAAGTTTAACTGATTTTTTTTGCATAGTCATTAATGCAGAAGCAGAATTTTTACGTTTACTCGATGTTATTACAACCTCTTCTAATTGCTCGTCTTCGCTTTTTAAAGAAATATCTAATGATTTTACTTTTTTTCCAATAATAGTTACTTTTTCAATCGTTAAACTAGCATAACCTAGAGCTGTTATTTTAAGATTGTAAATACCATCTTCAACTTTTAGTGTATAATTCCCATCAAAATCTGTTACTGTACCAATGCTTGTATTTTCTATCATAACATTAGCACCCATAATTGGCTCTCCTGTTCCTGCATCAATAATTGTTCCTCTTAATGTACCTCTTCCATCTATTGCAAAAATGCTTAATGAAAATAATGATAAGACTATAAATAGTAGTAATTTGTTCATTTAGTTAATAGTTTATTATAGCAAAGTTCTCTGCCAAAAGACAGAGAACTAAAGCTAACCAATTCAAATATTTAATTTTTTAGAATTTATTATTTTCAGCAGTCCATGTCCAAGAAAAATCACTTTCTTGTACTGTTGTTGGTGTTGCAGTA
>CAZYKN010000288.1:0-3098 GCA_964648135.1 uncultured Flavobacteriaceae bacterium | reverse complement strand
GCATCCGCAATTCCGTTTGCATTTTTTCCTCCTGCAGTTGCAAAAAACGGCTGTCCTCCGCCACCACCTTGAATCAGTTTTCCGAGTTCTCTAACAACTGTTCCTGCGTGTAAACCTTTACTTTCTACTAACGATTTTGAAATATAGCAAGACAGCATCGCTTTTTCGCCATTTTTAGAACCTACAATAAAGAATAAATCATTGGTTTTATTCCCTAAATCAAACATTAAATCTTTAATAGATTTTGGATCTAAATCTAAGGTAGTTGCTAAGAAATTCACACCATTTATTTGTTGTATTTGCTTGGATAAATCCGATGCAGCAAATTTAGCTTTTTCTTTGAGTAAGCTTTCAATTTGTTTTTTGAGTTTGTTATTTTCTTCTTGAAGATTAAGAACAGATTGTACCGTATTTATAGGATTTTTAAAAACGGCTTTTATCTGTTTAAATTCCTTGTCTTGCTTGGTAAAATACTCTTTTACTGCATCATGAGTTATGGCTTCAATTCTACGTATTCCAGAAGCAACTGCTCCTTCAGAAATAATTTTAAAATGCCAGATATCACTTGTGTTTTTTACATGAGTTCCTCCACAAAGTTCTCTAGATTTCCCAAATTTAATCATACGCACAGCATCGCCATATTTTTCACCAAATAAGGCTAAAGCACCTTTATCAATGGCTTTTTGCATTGGTATATTTCTAAATTCTTTTAGTTTGAGTTTTCCTCTAATACGTGCATTTACAAAATCTTCTACTTCTTGTAATTCTTTTGGTGTTAATTTAGCAAAATGCGAAAAATCAAATCGCAGATATTTACTGTGTACAGCAGAGCCTTTTTGCTCAACGTGTTTCCCTAAAACTGTACGCAATGCTTGATGTAACAAATGAGTTGCAGAATGATTACACGCAGTTCTGTATCGTTGTTTTTCATCAACTACTGCTTTAAAAGTATCGTTTACATTTTTTGGTAAATTTTTAGTAAAATGAATAATTAAATTATTCTCTTTTTTGGTATCTAAAATATAAATTACATTTCCGTTTGGCACTTCTAAATAGCCTTTATCACCAACTTGTCCTCCACCTTCTGGATAAAAAGGTGTTAAATTAAAAACTAACTGATACATATCGCCTTCTTTTTTTGAAGTTACTTTTCGGTATTTGGTAATGCGTACAGGAGTTTTTAAAATATCGTAACCTACAAATTCTTCCTCCTCATCTTCCATTAAAACAATCCAATCATCAGTATCAACTTTTGATGCTGCTCGTGAGCGTTCTTTTTGTTTTTGAAGTTCTTCTTCAAAGACATTTTCTTCAAAAGTATAACCTTGTTCAGATAAAATTAAAGCGGTTAAATCTTTAGGAAATCCAAAGGTATCAAACAATTCAAAGGCACGTTTACCTGAAACTACTTTTCCATTAGTGGATTTTATTATTCCGTCAAGCAAGACCAATCCTTGATCTAAAGTGCGTAAAAACGAATATTCTTCTTCTTTAATCACATTGGTAATAAGTTGTTTTTGAGCAACAATTTCAGGAAAAGCTTCTCCCATTTGTTTAGCTAATAAATTCACCAAACGATACATAAAAGGCTCTTTTTGGTCTAAAAAAGTAAATCCATAACGAATAGCACGTCTTAAAATTCTACGAATTACATATCCAGCACCATTATTTGAAGGTAATTGACCATCAGCAATAGCAAAAGAAACCGCTCTAATATGATCGGCAATTACACGAATAGCAATATTTATTTCTTCTTCGTTTTCTTTGGTTTTATCTTCGTATTTGGTTTGCGTAATGGCTTCAACTTCTCTAATAATTGGCGTAAAAACATCGGTATCATAATTAGATTGCACACCTTGAATAACCATACATAAACGCTCAAATCCCATACCTGTATCTACGTGAGTTGCAGGTAAGTTTTCTAACGAACCATCAGCTTTACGGTTGTATTGCATAAAAACCAAGTTCCATATTTCAATGACTTGCGGATGATCCATATTAACTAAAGTTTTTCCATCAACTTTGGCTTTTTCTTCATCAGAACGGATGTCCACATGAATTTCAGAACAAGGTCCACAAGGTCCTTGCGCACCCATTTCCCAAAAATTATCTTTTTTATTTCCGTTTAAAATTCTGTCTTCGCCGATGTGTTCTGTCCAATAATCATACGCTTCTTGGTCAAAATCTAAATTTTCGGATTTATCGCCTTCAAAAACGGTAACATAAATACTATTTTTATCAATTTTATAAACATCAATTAAGAGTTCCCAAGCCCAAGCAATGGCTTCTTTTTTAAAATAATCACCAAAAGACCAGTTTCCCAACATTTCAAACATGGTATGATGATAGGTGTCTTTACCAACTTCTTCCAAGTCATTGTGCTTACCAGAAACACGTAAGCATTTTTGAGAATCGGCAACACGAGGATTGACCACTTTTTTTTGTCCTAGAAAAAATTCTTTAAACGGAACCATTCCAGCATTGGTAAACATTAAAGTTGGATCATCTTTAAGCACCATTGGCGCAGATGGCACTATTTTATGTTGTTTACTGTTAAAAAAATCAATAAATTGTTTTCTTATTTCCTTTGCGTTCATACTTGTTATTCTTGAATAATTAGCTTAAAATGTTAATGATTTACTAAATAAAAAGCCATTTGTAAAACATTTTGTAAATTTGCGCGTTTTTAAACGTTTAAAAATACAACGAATAGCAAAAGTAATATATTTTAATTAGTATGGCTAAAGAAAAATTTCATTATAATCCAAATACCTTAGAGTATGAAAAAGTAAAGGTAAAAACTGCTGCAAAAGTGAAACGATTTTTGTTTGCTGTTACTGCTATTGGATTGATTGCTTTTTTAGGATATATTGGTTTTAGTCAGTTTTTCGAATCACCTAGAGAAAAAGAATACAAGCGTGAATTATCTAATTTACAATTGCATTATGATTTGTTAAATAAAAAAATGGCTAATGTAGAAGGTGTTTTAACTGAATTAGCAGATAGAGATAATAATATTTATAGAACTTTTTTTGAAGCAAACCCAATTCCAGAAGAACAGCGTAAAGCAGGTTTTGGAGGAGTAAACCGCTATAAAA
>CAZYKN010000287.1:0-3099 GCA_964648135.1 uncultured Flavobacteriaceae bacterium | reverse complement strand
ACGCTTAGTGAGGGTTTCACTCTAAGTGAAGCCCTCACTTTTAAATACTCACACCGTGACTCAAAGTCACGGTGTGAGTAGTAATATAAATCAAAAAAGAACACATTTTAAAATTGAGCGTTGGAATAATATAACTTAATTTTAAGTGTAAGTCTGTTCTTAAAACACGCTTAGTGAGGGTTTCACTCTAAGTGAAGCCCTCACTTTTAAATACTCACACCTTGTTTTAAAAGAATAAGCTTATATTTGCCTACAATCAATTCCCATATTATGGCAAAAAAAAGAGTTTTCTTACTAGACGCATTCGCACTTATTTTTAGAGGTTATTACGCCTTGATAAAAAATCCACGTATCAACTCAAAAGGCATGGATACTTCTGCAATTTTAGGTTTTATGAACTCTTTACTAGACGTTATTCGTAGGGAAAAACCAGATTTATTAGCTGTTGCTTTTGATAAAGGTGGTTCTGTTGCTCGTACAGAAGCTTTTATTGAGTATAAAGCCAATCGTCAAGAAACGCCAGAAGCCATAAGAATCGCTATTCCGTATATTCATAAAATTTTAGAAGCCCTACAAATTCCAATTATTGAAGTTGCAGGTTACGAAGCCGATGATTTAATTGGAACACTCGCCAAACAAGCCGAAAAACAAGGTTATGAAGTTTTTATGGTAACACCAGATAAAGACTTTGCGCAATTGGTCTCAGAAAATATTTTTATGTATAAACCATCAAGAATGGGTAATGGTATAGAAATTTGGGGAATTGATAAGGTAAAAGAAAAATTTGAAGTAGAAGACCCAATCCAAGTAATAGATTATTTAGGAATGATGGGTGATGCAGTAGATAATATTCCAGGTTTGCCTGGTGTTGGCGATAAAACGGCAAAGAAATTCATCAAGCAATACGGTTCTATGGAGAATCTTTTGGCACATACAGCCGATTTAAAAGGAAAAATGAAAGAAAAAGTAGAAGCTAATGCTGAATTAGGACTACTTTCTAAACAACTAGCAACCATTATGTTGGATTGTCCTGTGGAATTTCACGAAGAAAATTTTAAATTATCACAACCCAAATTTCAAGAAGTAAATGGTATCTTTCAAGAATTGGAATTCCGTAGAATGTGGGATACTTTAAATAGAATTTTTGTTAATCCTGCTAGTGCCGAAGGAAAAATTCGTGAAACAAAAAAGAACCAAAAAACAAACAATAAGAGTCAAGAACAAACAGGACAACTCGATTTGTTTGCTTCACCATTATCTGAAAATATTCCAGAACCAACAGGTTTTAAAACCATTGAAAATACAGAACATTTTTATCAGAGTTTAGAAACTCCAATGGCTCGCAAGTTGTTTATCAGTAAGTTATTACAACAGAAATCCGTTTGTTTTGATACAGAAACCACCAGTTTAAATACCTTAGAAGCTCAATTGGTTGGAATAGCTTTTTCTTACGAAAAAGGGAAAGGATATTATATTCCATTTCCAGAAAACCAAGAGGAAGCACAAATTATTATTGAAGAATTAAGACCTTTTTTTGAAGATGAAAATATCGAAAAAATCGGTCAGAATTTAAAGTATGATATTAAGGTTTTAGATAAATATCAACTTAAAGTTAAAGGGTTTTTATTTGATACCATGATTGCGCATTATTTACTACAACCAGATATGCGTCACGGAATGGATGTTTTAGCCGAAACCTATTTAAAATACAGACCTGTTTCTATTGAAAAACTGATTGGTAAAAAAGGTAAAAATCAGAAATCAATGCGAAGCGTTGCCATTAAAGAAGTAACCGAATATGCTGTTGAAGATGCAGATGTTACCTTACAATTAAAACAAGTTTTTGAGCCTAAACTAAAAGAGAAAAACTTAGACAATCTCTTTAGAAATATTGAAATTCCGCTAGTAAGCGTTTTAGCAAAAATGGAATTAGAAGGAATTAATTTAGACATTGATTTCCTTAACGGATTAGCCAAAGACCTCAATAAGGATATTCTTAATTTAGAAAGTAAAATCTATCGTGAAGCAAATACCGAATTTAATTTAGCTTCACCAAAACAATTAGGAATAGTGCTTTTTGAACACTTAAAACTCGTTGAAAAACCAAAAAAAACCAAAACAGGACAATACGCAACTGGCGAGGAGGTTTTATCAAAACTAGCTAAAGACCATGAGATTATCCGTAATATTTTAGAGTGGAGAGGTTTGGTAAAACTTAAAAACACTTATATTGATGCTTTGCCAAAAGATGTTGATCCAAAAACAAAAAGAATTCACACTACCTATATGCAAACCGTTGCAGCAACAGGAAGATTGAGTTCTACCAATCCTAATTTACAAAATATTCCTATTCGTACAGAAAGAGGACGGCAAGTGCGGAAGGCTTTTATAAAACGTAATGAGAATTACATTTTACTAGCAGCCGATTATTCGCAAATTGAATTGCGTTTAATTGCCGAAATGAGTGGAGAAAAAAACATGAAACAAAGTTTTTTAAACGGCGAAGATATTCACAAAGCAACCGCTGCAAAAGTGTTTAATGTACCTTTAGAAGAAGTTACTCGTGAGCAACGTTCACAAGCAAAAACCGTTAATTTTGGAATTATTTATGGTGTTTCTGCCTTTGGATTAAGTCAGCAAACCAATATGAGCCGTAAAGAAGCCAAAGCATTAATTGATGCCTATTACGAAACTTATCCTACTTTAAAAGAATACATTGCTAAACAAGTAAATTTAGCTAGAGCACAAGGTTATGTAGAAACTTTATTAGGCAGAAGACGTTACTTAAAAAACATCAATTCAAACAATAGTATTGTTCGTTCTGGAGACGAAAGAAACGCTGTAAATGCACCAATTCAAGGAACAGCAGCCGATATTATTAAAATAGCCATGATTAATATTCAGAAAATTTTAGATACCAAAAACTACAAATCTAAAATGCTATTACAAGTACATGATGAATTGGTCTTTGACATCTTTAATGAAGAAAAAGAAATCTTAAAACCAATCATTAAACAAGAAATGGAAAATGCTTTTAAAATGAGTATTCCGCTAACTGTTGATATGGATGAAGGTGATAATTGGTTGGATGCGCATTAA
>CAZYKN010000286.1:0-3138 GCA_964648135.1 uncultured Flavobacteriaceae bacterium | reverse complement strand
CTTACTTTGCAGGTAAAATTTTACCAGCACATTCACCAAAGCCAATACGTATTTGATTGTTTTTACACCAACCACGCATAATTACCGTATCATTATCATTTATAAATTTACGTTCTCCACCTTCTTTAAGTTGTACAGGCGTTGTTCCTCTCCAAGCTAATTCTAGCATAGAACCCAAACTGTCTTTTGTTGGACCAGAAAGCGTGCCACTTCCCATTAAATCTCCAGAACGCACATTACATCCATTTACGGTATGGTGAGCTAGTTGTTGTACCATCGTCCAATACATATATTTAAAATTAGAATTGGTAACCACGGTTTCTTGCATTCCTTCAGGTTGAATTGCCATTTGAATATGAATATCATAAGCATGATCTCCTTTTTGTTGTAAATAAGGTAAAGGTTGTGGATCTTGTTTTGGACTAGCTGTTCTAAAAGGTTCTAGAGCATCCATAGTAACAATCCAAGGAGAAATAGTTGAAGCAAAATTCTTTCCTAAAAACGGACCTAACGGCACATATTCCCATTTTTGAATATCACGAGCAGACCAATCATTAAATAAAACCATTCCAAAAATATAATCACTTGCTTCATCAACAGGAACAGGTTCACCAAGGCGATTGGCATCTGTGGTGATAAAAGCCATTTCCATTTCAAAATCTAATAATTTTGTTGCACCAAAATTAGGTTGTGTTGCTCCATTGGCAATGGTTTGTCCTTTTGGACGATGAATATTCGTTCCAGAAACTACAATAGATGAAGATCTACCATGATAACCAACAGGAATGTGTAACCAGTTTGGCAATAAGGCGTTTTCTGGATCACGAAACATCGTACCAGTATTGGTTGCGTGTTCTTTACTCGAAAAGAAATCGGTGTAATCACCTATATCAACAGGCAATAACATTTCAACATCTTTCATTTCAAAAATAACAACTTCTCTATCTTTTTTATTATTTTGTAAATCAGTATTGTTTTCATCAAAAATATCCGCAATTCTATTTCTTACCAAACGCCAAGTAATTCTACCGTCCGAAATAAAATCATTTAAAGTGTCTTGCATAAAAATATCATCGGTAAGCGGAATTCCTTCAAAATACCCTAACTGATGTAAAGCACCTAAATCTATAGCATAATCACCAATTCTTGTACCAATGGTAATGATGTCCTCTTTGGTTAAAAACACTCCAAAAGGAATATTTTGAATGGGGAAATCAGAATTTTCATTCACCGCTAACCATGATTTTCTATTTGGATTATTTGCTGTTATCTGCATCGTAGTATTTATTTTTAGTGTTTATAAATTTTCTTCAAATATAGAAGAATAATAGTTTCTGTAAAAAGGATTTTAGTATTTTTGTGAAAATTTTATATATGGAAGGCTTTTTAACTAAAAACAACTTAGATCATTTTATTCAAAGAACGGATAAAATTCAAGAAAAGAGTAGTGCAAATTGGGGGAAAATGGATGCAGCTCAAATGTTTCAACATTTAAACAAATCGGTTCAATCACTTTTTGAAGAAAACAAGGTAAAACGGATGTTTTTGGGTAGGATAATTGGTAAACTTATATTAAAAAAAGCCATTAAAGATAAAAAGCCTATTTCAAAAAATTCACCAACAGCTCCAAGTTTTGTATCTGATAATTCGGTAGATTTTAATAAAGAAAAGAACACTTGGAAAATGTATTTAGAAAAATTTGCTAAACTTACAGAAAGTGATTTAGAAGGAAAAATCCATCCATTTTTTGGAAAAATGACAGGAAATCAATGGAATGTACTCATCTATAAACATGTAGATCATCATTTAAAACAATTTGAAAATTAGGCAAATTAATAATTTAACACTCACTCTCAACAATTAAAAACATGAAAGATAATCAAATAGCAAAGCTTATAAAAAAGGAAAAAAAACGTCAAAAAAATGGATTGGAGTTAATTGCTTCAGAAAATTTTGTAAGTAAGGATGTTTTAAAGGCTGCTGGTTCTATTTTAACGAATAAATATGCAGAAGGTTATCCTAATAAACGTTATTACGGAGGCTGTGAAGTGGTTGATGTTATTGAACAAATTGCCATTGATAGAGCAAAAGCACTTTTTGGAGCTGCTTATGTTAATGTGCAACCTCACTCTGGCTCTCAAGCAAATGCAGCTGTTTATCAAGCAGTTTTAAAACCTGGAGATAAAATTTTAGGTTTAAATTTATCTCACGGAGGACATTTAACGCATGGTTCGCCTGTAAATTTTTCTGGTAAATTATATCAAATTATTGCTTATGGTGTTGATAAAGAAACAGGAAGAATTGATTACGATAAGTTAGAAGAAATTGCGCTTAAAGAAAAACCAAATCTTATAATTGCAGGTGCATCTGCTTATCCAAGAGATATGAATTTTAAAAGGTTTAGAGAAATTGCCGATAAATGTGGTGCTTTATTGATGGCAGATATTTCGCATCCTGCTGGATTAATTGCAAAAGGAATTTTAAATGATCCTATACCTCATTGTCATATAGTTACTACTACAACCCATAAAACCTTAAGAGGTCCAAGAGGAGGAATGATTATGATGGGAGAGGACTTTGATAATCCGTTTGGAATAAAATTAAAAAGCGGAAAACTTAGAAAAATGTCTGCTATATTAAATTCCGCTATTTTTCCAGGAATGCAAGGAGGACCATTAGAGCATATTATTGCTGCTAAAGCAGTTGCCTTTGGCGAAGCACTTACAGATGAATTTTTGTTTTATCAAATCCAAGTAAGAAAAAACGCACAAGCTATGGCAAAAGCCTTTCTAGAAAAAGGCTATCACATTACCTCTGGAGGAACAGATAATCACATGATGTTGATAGATTTACGAAACAAAAACATTACAGGTAAAGAAGCAGAAAATGCACTAGTAAAAGCAGATATTACAGTAAATAAAAATATGGTTCCATTTGATGATAAATCACCTTTTATTACCTCAGGAATTAGAGTAGGTACTGCTGCAATTACTACAAGAGGTTTAAAAGAAAAAGATATGGCAACTATTGTTGGATATATTGACGAGGTGATTAATGATTTTGAAAATGAAAAAACCTTAAAATCAGTTGCTAAAAAAGTCAAAAAAATGATGAAAGATTTACCTTTGTTTGCTTAGG
>CAZYKN010000285.1:0-3142 GCA_964648135.1 uncultured Flavobacteriaceae bacterium | reverse complement strand
TTTTGCCTGACTTTGTATTTTGGTTACAAAAAGGAAATGAATATCACATTTTATATATTGACCCAAAAGGAACAGGGCGAGAAGAATATAAATTTAAAGTAGAAGGATATAGAGATTTGTTTATTGAAAACGAAAAAGTAAAAGAATTTGAGTTTGGCAATAAGAAATTAAAAGTCCATTTGAGACTTGCAACAGAAGACACCAATGTTTTTACGGAAGAAGAATTTTATCAAAAATATTGGATTGAGAATGATAACTTTGACATAAAATTAGATGAATAAAAAGCCAACGCTTAACCAAAAATTGCAAAAAGAGTAGGTCTTGCCAACGCACAGAAAGAAATGAAAATTGTAGCAAATTTGAAAGATAAAATGATTGAAAACAAAGAATGCCAGTGCCTAACAAAGGCTATACGTAATTTGAGTATTGTAATGATATTGAAGTTTTTAGCACCAAATAAAATTAGTGGTAAATTAAAAATTAATCGTTTCAAAATCCCAAACTACGCATGGCCAAATCGTTCCTAAAGCAACACCAATACAGAAAAATTACGCTTTATTTTTAAAAAAAGTTTTAAAAACACAAAAGTTCTATAATTCACTTTAACAAGTACAAACTACTACTTCACACGTCTTTTTAAATTGGTATAAATAAAACAATCTCATTCAATCACATCATTTATTTTACTCCATAAAACATTATCAAAACTAGAACTTGTAAGTTGTGGTGCTCCTGCGCTATCTCCACAGCGAACAATCACTATTTTTTTACTTGGTATCACATAAATCTTTTGATCATTTGCACCTAATGCAGCAATTAAATCATTTGGAGCATTAGGTATTATAGAACCATCAAAAACCACTTGCGTGGAAGGTAACATAAAGCTGTTTTTGCCGTTTAACCACCATAAATAACCATAAGAAAGATTTATATTTTGTGAAGTATTGGTCATTTCATTAAAATAGTTTGCATTGATAAGAGGGTTTTCTTTCCATTTACCTTGATTTAATATAAGCAATCCAAATCGTGCCATATCTCTTGTAGTACTTCGGTAAATATGTAAATCGCCAGTTTCAAACCAAAAACCATTTAAACCAATTTTTGTAGCTATTTTTTCATTAAAATAATTTGAAAAGGTTGTATTTGTGGCGTTTTCAACAACACTTTGCAGTAGCGTATATGGTCCATTATGGTAAGCCCAACGATTACCTGCATCTGCTAAATAAGTAAGATTACTTGGTAAAGTACTCGTAAAATTAGCATCATTTAAACCTGTTGTCATGGTTAATTGGTGTTTAATGGTAATTAAGTTTTCCTTTTCTAAAGGTAAGGATGTCCAATGATTTCCTAAATAATCAGATGTTTTATCACTTAAATTTAAAAAACCTTCTTGTGCAGCAATACCAACAGTTAATCCTGTTAAAGTTTTTGCAGCAGAATACCAATTGTGTTTCGCATTTTGGCTATGACCATTAAAATATTTTTCAATAACAATTCTACCATTTTTTAAAATGATAAAACCTTTTGTACCCTTATTATCTAGGTAATTGTATAATGATTCTAAGTTATCTGTATTCCATCCTAAAGAAGATGAATTAGTTGTTTCCCACGAATTAGATGTTTGCGATGGAAAATACATTTCTGTATTGGTGTTTTCAGTAACTTCATCACTTTTACATGAAAAAATTACAAGGATATAAAAGGATAATAATAAATGCTTCATAAGATTAGATTTATGAATTAGACTAATTCCATTTCAATTGGTTTAATTACTTTTGCCAAAATACAAATATTTTAGTAAATACCATAAATCATGCGCACAAAACACTCTAAACAAAATAAAATCAACGTAGTAACCTTAGGTTGCTCTAAAAATATAATTGATAGTGAAGTGTTAATGGGACAATTACAAGCCAATAATAAAGAGGTTGTGCATGAAGATGAGCAAGATGATGGTAATATTGTGGTTATAAATACTTGTGGTTTTATAGGAAAGGCTAAGGAAGAATCGGTGAATACTATTTTGCATTATGCGCAAAAGAAAGAACGAGGAGAAGTGGATAAAGTATTTGTAACAGGTTGTTTGAGTGAGCGGTATAAACCAGATTTAGAAAAAGAAATTGACAATGTAGATCAGTATTTTGGCACACATGATTTACCAAATTTATTAAAAGCTTTAGAAGCTGATTATAAGCATGAATTAATAGGTGAGCGTTTAACTACAACACCAAAACATTATGCGTATCTTAAAATTGCCGAAGGTTGTGATAGACCTTGTTCGTTTTGTGCTATTCCGTTAATGCGTGGAAAACACGTTTCAAAAACCATAGAAAATTTGGTTATTGAAGCTAAAAAATTAGCAGAAAAAGGAATTAAAGAGCTCATTTTAATTGCGCAAGATTTGACTTATTATGGTTTAGATATTTATAAAAAAAGAGCTTTAGCTGATTTGCTTAAAGAACTCATTAAAATTGATGGCATTGAGTGGATACGTTTGCATTATGCCTTCCCAAAAGGATTTCCATTAGATGTTTTAGAAGTCATAAAAAACGAACCTAAAATCTGTAATTATTTAGATATTCCGTTGCAACATATCAATACAGAATTGTTAAAATCTATGAAACGTGGCACAACGTCTGAAAAAACTAGAGAGTTGGTTGCTGCTTTTAGAAATTCTGTTCCAAATATGGCAATTAGAACCACTATGATTGTGGGTTATCCTGGTGAAACCGAAGAAATGTTTCAAGAATTAAAACAATTTATTAAAGAAACAAAATTTGAGCGTTTAGGATGTTTTACCTATTCGCATGAAGAAGATACAACGGCTTATTTGTTAGAAGACAATGTTCCAGAAGAAGTTAAAGAACAGCGTGTTGCAGAAATAATGGAATTACAAGCGGAAATTTCCTTTGAACTAAATCAGCAAAAAGTAGGTAAAGTATTCAAATGTATTTTTGATAGAAAAGAAGGAACAGATTATATTGGTAGAACCGAATTTGATAGTCCAGATGTGGATAATGAAGTAATTGTTGATGCTACCAAACACTTTTTACAATTAGGTCAATTTATAGATGTGAAAATTACAGAAGCAACAGATTTTGATTTATACGGAGAACCTGTTACTTTGAGTAAGATTAAAGAG
>CAZYKN010000284.1:0-3218 GCA_964648135.1 uncultured Flavobacteriaceae bacterium | reverse complement strand
TACAACCCTAAATTCAATTAAAAATGAACATAGAGCAATTTAGAAACTACTGTTTAAATAAAAAAGGAGTAACCGAAAGTTTTCCGTTTGATGAAGATGTTCTTGTATTTAAAGTATTACATAAGATGTTTGCTTTAACCTCTTTAAAATCAGATACATTAAAAGTAAGTTTAAAATGTGATCCTGAAAGAGCTTTGGAACTTAGAGAAACCTTTGAAAGTATTATTCCTGCCTTTCACATGAATAAAAAACATTGGAATTCAGTAAATGTTGATACTTTACTTGATGATAAATTGTTTTTGGAACTGATAGATCATTCTTATGAATTGGTAATCAAAGGAATGACAAAAAAAGATAGCAAATTGTTACAGAGTCTTTAAAGCTTTTATAGTTTCCGTTGGATTTTTGCTTTTAAAAACAAAACTTCCTGCAACCAATACATCAGCTCCTGCTGCTAATAATTTTGCACCAGTTTCTAGATTTACTCCTCCGTCAATTTCAATTAAAGCTTTTGAACCCGATTTTTCAATCAAATCTTTTAGCTGAATGACTTTTTTATACGTATTTTCTATAAATGATTGTCCACCAAAACCAGGATTCACACTCATAATCAAAACCACATCAATATCTTGAATAATATCTTCTAAAACTGCAATTGGAGTATGTGGATTTAAAGAAACTCCTGCTTTCATTCCGTTTGCTTTAATAGCTTGTATTGTTCTGTGTAAATGAGGACAAGCTTCATAATGTACGGTTAAAATATCAGCTCCAACTTGCTTAAAGTTTTTAATGAATTTATCTGGATTAACAATCATTAAATGAACATCTAATGGTTTTTTTGCATATTTTTTAATTGCTGAAATAACTGGCATTCCAAAAGATATATTTGGCACAAAAACACCATCCATTACATCTAAATGAAACCAATCTGCTTCACTTTGATTAATCATTTCTATATCTTTTTGCAGATTAGCAAAATCTGCTGCTAAAATTGAAGGTGCTATTAAATGTGCCATTGTTATACTATAAGAATTAATATTCCAAAAATACCAAAAAAAACTCGCACAACGGTGCGAGTTTTAAATTATATTAAAGAGGTTTTAACCTAAATATGTTTTTAAAATTTTACTTCTAGAAGTGTGTTTTAATCTTCTAATTGCTTTTTCTTTAATTTGTCTTACACGTTCACGTGTTAATTCAAATGTTTCACCAATTTCTTCTAAAGTCATTGGATGTGCTTCACCTAAACCAAAATATAAAGAAACCACATCAGCTTCTCTTGGTGTTAATGTGTCTAAAGCTCTAATAATTTCCGTTCTTAGTGATTCGTGTAATAAATTTTTATCAGGAATTGGTGATTCTCCAGAACGTAATACATCGTAAAGATTTGAATCTTCTCCTTCAATTAATGGAGCGTCCATAGATACATGACGTCCAGAATTTTTCATTGATTCTTTTACATCATTAATAGACATATCCAATTCCTTTGCAATTTCTTCAGCAGAAGGTGGTCTTTGGTTGTCTTGTTCTAAACGTGCAAAAGTTTTATTGATTTTATTGATTGAACCAATTTTATTTAAAGGCAATCTAACAATTCTTGACTGTTCAGCCAAAGCTTGTAAAATAGATTGTCTAATCCACCAAACAGCATACGATATAAATTTAAAACCACGAGTTTCATCAAAACGTTTTGCTGCTTTTATCAAGCCTAAATTACCTTCGTTAATTAAGTCTGGTAAGGTTAAACCTTGATTTTGATATTGTTTAGAAACCGAAACCACAAAACGTAAATTTGCTTGTACCAATTTATCTAAAGCTCTTTCATCACCAGCTTTGATACGCTGTGCTAATTCTACTTCCATATCAGCAGTAATCAAATCCACTTTACCAATTTCTTGTAAGTACTTATCTAATGAAGCCGTTTCTCTATTGGTAACTTGTTTGGTAATTTTAAGTTGTCTCATATTATAAAGTGTTATATTTTGTTATGTACTTATTATACGTAACAAACAGAGAGAATGTTACAAAAAAATTAAAATTTTTGAATAGGAAATTGTTTTAACAAATTTATCTGTTTAATTAAACTATCAATTTGTCTATATAACGGTTTAAAAAACAATATAATATCTTTCACTCCAGCATTAGTGATTTGTTTAGATAGTGAAATTTGATTTTTCAAAAAACGCTCCATAGTTTTACATACTTGCGTGTTTTCAATTTCGTAATACCTTAAAATGGAATAGGAAACAAAAGTAACCTTATAATGAGGTGTTTTTATCAGTACATTATTATTTGAATTCATTAAAGGGTTGTAAAACAAATTAAACCGTGTGCCGTTTGGGTTATTTCTTTTTCCTTTATAGCAATCGTTTTCAATATTTTTAATTGTACTGGTTAGTTCTTCACAGATGATAATTGCATTTTTATAAGATAATAGATTAGATTCATAAAAATACTGAATTTGATGTAATGTAGTACTTAATATATTATTACTCCAAATTTCGGTAATTTTTATATTTCTATATTGCTCACCAACGGTAATTACCGTATTTATTAATGATTCTGAAATTTTAAAATCTTCAAAGGAAACTCTATTGATATCATTTTTAAATCCTAAGATTTGTAACCAAACAAATATTTTAAACCTAAACAAACTATTGTTAGATAAAATATGAAAAACAGGTAATTCCTTTGCGGAATAATACATCATTGCTTTATCGTTATACTCAACAGGTTTTAATCTTTTATGTACACTCTCAAAATAAGATTCCAAAGTTTGAAGATCTGTAATGTCTTGTGTTTTGTTAACCATTATTTTTGAAGAATCACCAACCGCAAATAATTTATCTAAAGAAACTTTAAAGTGTTTTGCTAATTTTACCGTTTCATTTAATGATAGGGAAGTTTTCCCATTTACTCTTCTATATGCAGCATCATAATTTGTGTTTAGAACGCTAGCAACTTCATCAATAAATGATAAATTTTTATTAGATTTTGATTTTATTAATTTAATAAACTGATTTTCAATCTTTAACATAATATATTGTTTTGTAAAAAATGCAAAATATTTATTTTATATTTGTATTTTTTACAAATATACAATTAATATTTAATATAACTTAGCAGAAATATTTTTCTCTGAAAAAGAAAAAGTTCTTTATGCTATATTAAAGAATTTGAAAGCTCTTGATTTCCCCTGTCGAGAGCTTTTGTTTTGT
>CAZYKN010000283.1:0-3220 GCA_964648135.1 uncultured Flavobacteriaceae bacterium | reverse complement strand
AAAAAAATTAACATTCTAAAATGTAACAATTTAACCTTTTAACAGTCTATATAGTAATTATCTAAACTCTTATTAATGAAATATCTTTTAATTACTGCCTTTTTAGTATTGTTTAGCTTTACTTTAACTGCTCAAACACATACTATCAACGGTAAAATAACCAATCAATTTGATGGTGAAACTCTTTTTGGTGTAAATATTACCACAGCAGATTATAAAAAAGGAACAACCACAAACGAATATGGTTTTTACACCTTTAATTTACCTGAAGGAAAACAAAAAATCATCATCAGTTATCTTGGGTTTAAAACCATTACCAAAGAAATAAATTTAACAAAAAATCTGACCTTAAATATTGAACTGCAAGAAGAATCAGAAACTCTTGATGATGTGGTTATTTCTACCAAAGAAGCCAAAATAATCAATAGAATACGGAAACCTCAAATGAGCGTTACACAGCTCAAAATTAAAACGATTAAGCAAATGCCTGCTTTTTTAGGAGAAATTGATATTATAAAAAGTATCACCTTGCTTCCTGGTGTTACGAATAACGGTGAGGGTTCAAGCGGATTTAATGTGCGTGGTGGTGCAGCAGACCAAAATTTGGTTTTGCTTGATGAAGCTACCATTTATAATACTTCTCACCTTTTTGGGTTTTTTTCTGTTTTTAATGCCGATGCTATTAAAGATATTAATCTATACAAAGGTGGAATTCCAAGTAAATATGGCGGTCGTGTGGCTTCTGTTTTAGATGTTCGTCAAAAAGACGGAAATAACAAAAACCTTCATTTTAACGGTGGAATTGGCTTAATTTCAAGCAGACTTTTAGTAGAAGGTCCTATAAAAAAGGATAAAGCTTCCTTTTTATTTGCTGGTAGAACATCTTATGTAAATCTATTTTTAAAAGCGGCAAAAAAGAAAAATAGGACTTCTTTTTTCGATTTAAACACCAAGCTTTCGTATGAATTAAGCGATAATAATAAATTATACTTATCTGGTTATTTTGGAAAAGATGTTTTTGAATTGGATAATTTTTTCTCTAACTCTTACGGAAACAACACCTTTAATTTACGATGGAATCATTTATTTAACGATAAATTATTCTCCAATTTATCCTTTATTTATAGTAAGTATAATTACGATTTAACTTTTGGAACTTTAAAATTCAAATGGCTTTCTGATATAGTGGATTTGAATGTAAAATACGATTTTAATTATGCACTATCCGATAAGTATAAACTCAATTTTGGACTGAATTTTAATAAATACAACTTTCATCCTGGTGAGTTGATTAAAACATCGGAAGATTCAAGTGTAAACGAAGGGAAAATGGATAGTAAATTTGCCTATGAACCTGCATTATACCTAGAAATGGAGCATAAAGTAAGTGATAAATTAAACTTGCGATACGGAGTTCGTTACAGTTCCTTTTATAGAGTAGGTGCTCAAAAATTTAAGATATATCAAGATAATTTACCTGTGGTTTATAATGCAGCAGTTGCTATTTACCAACACGGAACAGCTATAGGCGAAGAAAATTACGAAAAAAATAAAACCATTGCATCATTTGGCGGTTTTGAGCCTCGTGTTTCTCTAGCTTATCAATTAAATGAAGACACTTCGGTTAAAGCGAGTTATCAACTCGTAAATCAATATTTACACTTAATTTCAAACACCAATTCTCCTACTCCTTTAGATGTTTGGACACCAAGTGGCAAATTTATCAAACCACAAAAATCCAATCAGTATGCTATGGGTTATTTTAAAAATTTAAAGAATAATCATTATACTTTAGAGGTAGAATCCTATTACAAAACAGTTGCCAATAGAATTGATTATATTGATGGTGCTGAATTAATTGCCAATAATCACCTAGAAACTGAAATTTTAAGTGGTGAAGCACGTTCTTACGGATTAGAGCTCTTACTTAGAAAAAATAAAGGGCGTTTTACAGGTTGGCTGAGTTACACGTTAAGCAAATCTGAGCAACGTGTCCAAGGAAGAACACCAGAAGAAACAGGAATTAATAACGGAAATTGGTACAACTCCTCTTATGATAGAACACACGATATTTCCTTAACAGGTTCGTATAAACTGAATGAAAAATGGCGTTTTGGAGCAAATTTTATTTATCAGACTGGTCGTCCAACCAATTATCCTTCTGGACAATATTTGTTTGAAGACACCATTGTTCCTGTATTTACTAGTCGAAATGCAGAACGCTTACCATCGTATAATCGTTTGGATATTTCGGCAACTTTAACTCCAAGAAAAAACAAGAATAGAAAATGGAAAGCAGCATGGGTTTTTGGTGTGTATAATTTGTATAACCGAAAAAATGCAGCATCTATTACCTTTCAACGAAACGAAGAAACTTTACAAAATGAAGCGTTAAGAACTTCTATTTTTCCAATAATGCCTTCCATTACCTATAATTTTAAATTTTAATCTGATGAAAAAGTATCTATATATCCTAATCATTGCAACTACACTATTTTCTTGCCAAGATGTAGTAGAAGTCGATTTAAAAACAGCGCAAGAACGCTTAGTCATTGAAGCTATGATAAAATGGCAAAAAGACACTTCTGGAAATGAACAGGCAATTAAACTTTCTAAAACTTCCTCCTTTTATAACAATCAACTTGTAAAAGCAACTGGAGCAACAGTAAGTGTTACAAATACCAATACCAATCAGATTTTTGATTTTGTTGAAACCGAAGATGGTCTTTACACAATCGATAGTTTTGTACCAGAATTAAATGCTATCTACCAACTTAACATAGATTATAATAGTGAGCATTATCAAGCAGAAGAAACCCTCTTTGAATCACCAGAAATTACAGAAATTACCCAATCAACTGAAGAAGGTTTTAACACAGAATTACCAGAAGTTGTGGTAAGTTTTAATGATTTTCAAGACCAAGACGATTTTTATAGAATCCATTTTTTGCAATACAGACCAAGCGAAGATGATATTATAGATAAATTTGATTACACCTACGATTCTCGTTTTGAATCAAACAATACGCTAAGCGATTTCTATGAAAGTGATGAAGAGAATGCTTTTCAAGTTGGAGATCAATTTATAATTTCTATTGCTAAAGTTTCTGAACAATTTTATAATTTCATCAATGTATTACAAGCTCAAGGCGAAGGTGGTTTTGGACCATTTACAACACCTCCAGTAAATGTAAAAGGAAATTGTGTAAATACAACCAAG
>CAZYKN010000282.1:0-3222 GCA_964648135.1 uncultured Flavobacteriaceae bacterium | reverse complement strand
GTGACAAATCAAAGGTTTAGAGTAATAAAGTTTATGTTTAGAATAAAATATATTTCACCCACTAAATTTGCAGTAGAACCTAAATTTGAAATATTTTTTTGTTTTACAATCTTCAAATTTCAAGCATAGCAATAGCTATGGTTTAAATTTTAAGTGCAGTAAAACGGAAAAAGATAAATAATTTATAGCGTATTTTGATGTTGAATTGGTATGAGTTATTAAAATCAAACAATAAGTCCAAAAATCACTAAACAAATATTTTATATATAGAACAATTTTTTCGTACAGCTTTGTGCTTTCTTAGTATCCTTTGTGGTTAATATAACAAGTTCAGTATTTTTTTTCAATCACTTCTCAAAACTATTCATATTGTTTTTTTGTCTAAGCCATCATCTTTGTTAATAAGATTTGTCTAAAACATATTTTTTAATAAATCTTTTTTATATTTTTATTTTTTTAAAAATAGATAATATGAGTTACCACAAATTTGAAGAATACAATCTTGAAACCACACAAGAAATAAAAGATAAATACTTAGATATTTTAAAGCAAGTAGGTGAAAATACTGATAGAGAAGGACTTATAAAAACACCAGAAAGAGCCTCAAAAGCCATGCAATTCTTAACTCAAGGTTATGATATGGATGCAGAAGAAATCTTAAAATCCGCTTTATTTAACGAAGACTATTCCGAAATGGTTATTGTAAAAGATATTGAATTGTATTCACTTTGCGAACATCATATTTTGCCCTTTTTTGGGAAAGCACATATTGCCTATATTCCAAACGGGAAAATTGTAGGATTGAGTAAAATACCAAGAATAGTAGATGTATTTGCAAGAAGGTTACAAGTACAAGAACGATTAACAGACCAAATTGTAAATGTAATTGATAAAGTATTAAAGCCACAAGGAGTAGCTGTAGTTATTGAAGCTTCGCACATGTGTATGATGATGCGTGGCGTTCAAAAACAAAATTCAGTTACCACAACATCTGCTTTTAGAGGAGCTTTTAAAAATGTAGAAACTCGTTTAGAATTTTTAAAATTAATTGATAGTAAGTTACATTGATTTTTTAGTATGCAGTTTTCAGTTTTCAGTATTCAGCATTCAGTTGGCAGTATTCAGTCTTCAGTTGGCAGTATGCAGTTTTACAATACTTATTTAATGAAAACAGGCTAATTTTGTAACAAATGCATTATTTTTAATACCAATTACTTGAATATCACAAACCAAAGACTAAAGACTAACGACCAAAGACTAAAAAAGACCAAAGACTATAAAGACTATGGAGCACAACTCAACATTTCCAATAAAACAAAACGAACTCATTGCACTTAGAGACGAAGCAACTTCGTATTTAAAATCCGTTCAATGGGAGCAAGGCAATAGAGCGAGAAACAAAGATAAATCCACAAAAGAACAAGATAGTATTTTACTGTATTTATCTAAGGCAACAGGTAGTGCTGCTGAAATTACTTCGGTTTCTAAAACCATTTTAAAACTAAAAAAACGCTTGATGCCAAACTCATTGGCAATTCCGTTAAAACTCAATAAAGCTTTATTAAATTTGCAAGATGCTATTGCCATTGGTATTTGGTTAAAAGAAAATTATAATGATTCTTCAGGATTTAGTGCTCTAAACGAACGAAAATCAATGTTAGATAATGGGCAAAAACACGCATTTGAATCCAAAATGCAAACATCCACAGCTTTTATGTTGTTTGGCATGGCTTATTACACTTTATTTGAGCTGAAAGATGAAGCAAGTGATGATTTATCAGTAATGAAAAACAAATTTGCAGGTATTCCAGAATTGTCTTTGATATCGCCTTTAAAAGGAATTTCGTGTGTTTTATACTATTACGATAAATACTTAAATCATCCAGATGTTATTAAGCAAGAGCAAGATATCATCGATTTTACAGTGGTTTATTTTGAAGCGGTAATCGATGAAATTTATCAACGAAAAGAATCATTAGATTATACAGAAACCTTAGAAGATAGAACCTATAAATTGGCTGATTCTGAATTTGCAGTTTCGGGTTGGAACACAGCATTTAATGATGATGTAAAAAGTGTAGAATTCAATAAAATAAAATTTGAGCAAATTGTAGGTAATCGAGATGCTAAACATTTCGCCAAACGCTTGGTGGAAAGAATGTTGGCATACGATTTTAAAGCAAAGAAAAATCCGTTTCAAGAATTAGGAGGTTTTATGCCTGTTTTTATGGGTTACGGTATTCCAGGAACTGGTAAATCTATGCTCATTGCTGCCATTGCAACTAAATTAAAAGAATATAGTGATGAGCTGAATATTCCATTTTTATTTCATCCAATGCCAGATACGTTAATCTCCACTTTTCAAGGAGGTTCTGCCGAAAAAATGGTAAAATGGATGAAGCCTTTACAAGATCCATCAAAATTAATTTTTGCACCTATTGACGATGCAGAAAATAATCTACAAGAACGTACTGCACAAGGTGTTTCTGCTGGTGTTAAAGAAGTCATTGGTGTATTTTTGCGTTATACTGAAGGTGCTTATGCTGTAAATTATGGTAATTCATCTATTGGACTGTTTACCAATCTTCCAGAAATGTTAGATAAAGCGGTAATTTCAAGAATTCAAGGACGTTTTAAGATTGATGGTGCTCGTACCATTCCAGATTTTTTAGACCAAGATTATATTTGGTGGAGAAAATTAGACCAAACGTTACCTGATTTTGTAAATATGGAAAATCCCGATTATCAATGGTTAAGCGAACAAGGATTAGCAAAAAATCTGAATGAAATTTTAAAAAATACCGAAAAACCAACAGTAGAAAGAATTTTTGATATTTATGAAAATGTAGAAAAACAATACAAAGACCATCAGCATATTTTTTATGCGGAATTATACAAAGAAATTCAAAAGGTATTTCCGTATTTTTCATCAAGAGATATTCGTAATATTCAAAAGGCAGTTTCTATGCGTTTAACGGATTTTGATTTGCCAAAAGAATGGCTTGAAAATCCTGAAATATTTTTGCAAAAAGAGTACGACACAAAATTTGCGATGCTACAAGATGTTATGCGTCAAAATATGAAAGGATTAGATTTTAAAGATATTAGACGTCAAGAAGTTATCCGTTATATAGATAATTTTGCAACCATTGCAGATACTGATTTTAACCGAAAAGTAAACAACAGAATAAAAGAATTAGAAATACGATTAGCGGCAGAAAA
>CAZYKN010000281.1:0-3226 GCA_964648135.1 uncultured Flavobacteriaceae bacterium | reverse complement strand
AAAAATATTTCGTAAGTAGCGTTGGTATCGGCTTCAGCGGAATGCGCATCTGTTAAATCTTTACCACAATAAAACTGATAGCCAGCACTTAGAGTACGTTGCTCTTTTTTATGAAAAATTGTTTGCACATCAATTGCCAATCTATCTTTCATTGAAAAATCGAATCCTGTACGCAACATTTCTTCGGCTAAAAGCGGAATATCAAACCTGTTGGAATTAAATCCTGCTAAATCACAACCTGCAATCATTTTAATTACTTCTGGCGCAAGTTCTTTAAAAGTTGGCTCTGTAACCACTTTTTCATTAGTTATACCATGAATTTCACTAGACTCTTTTGGTATTTCCATTTCTGGATTTACCAACCAGGTTTTACTTTCTTTATTTCCGTTTGGTAAAATTTTTAAGATGGATATTTCAACAATTCTATCTTTTGCAATGTTTATACCTGTGGTTTCTAAGTCAAAGAAAACAATAGGGTTTTTTAGGTTTAATTTCATACAGCAAATATAGTTATTTAATCACAATTCCATTTTAATAATTCACAATTAAAGCGAGAATTTTTATCAGTTTATCATTTTTTTAACGAATTATTTTTAAATTCTTAGCACTTTCTTTTTAATTGCGTTGTATCTTTGTAAATAATTTTTCGATTTAATTTATACAAATCGGTTTTAACTAAATAATCTATCATTATGACTAAACAAACCATAATTTACACCAAAACAGACGAAGCGCCATCATTAGCAACTCGTTCATTTTTACCAATAGTACAAGCCTTTACAAAAACGTCTGGAATTTCTTTTAAAACAAAAGACATTTCGTTATCTGCTAGAATTTTAGCTATCTTTAATGATTATCTTCCAGCAAACCAACAAGTGAATGATGCTTTGGCTGAATTAGGACTCTTGGTAAAACAACCTAATGCAAATATTATAAAATTACCTAATATTTCGGCATCAGTACCTCAATTAAAAGCGGCAATTAAAGAATTGCAAGAAAAAGGATTTGCTATTCCAAATTATCCAGAAGAAGTTGTAACTGAAGAAGATAAAAAAGTAGCAAAATTATACAGTAAAGCAAAAGGTTCTGCCGTAAATCCTGTAATTCGTGAAGGAAATTCAGATCGTAGAGCACCAAAAGCAGTTAAAAATTATGCACGTAAAAATCCACATAAAATGGGTGCTTGGTCTAAAGATTCAAAAACACATGTTGCCACAATGAGCGAAGGTGATTTTTTCCATAATGAAGAATCTCTTACAGTAGATAAAGCTACAAATATACGCATTGAGTTTGTTGATGCTCACGGAAACAAATCCGTTTTAAAAGAAAATTTCCCTTTATTAGATGGCGAAATTATAGATTCAACAGTAATGAGTAAAAAAGCATTGGTTGCGTTTTTAGAAAAAGAAATTGCCGATGCCAAAGCACAAGGTGTTCTTTTTTCTTTACACATGAAAGCGACTATGATGAAAATTAGTGATCCTATTATTTTTGGTCATGCTGTAAAAGTTTATTTTAAAGCGTTGTTTGACAAATACCAAGAAACTTTTGATAAAATTGGTGTTAATGTAAATAATGGTTTTGGAAATTTATTAAGTAACCTCAACGAATTATCAGAAGAAAAACGCAACGAAATTTTAAAAGATATTGATACTATTTATAGTAATAATGCTGCTGTTGCTATGGTTAATTCCGATAAGGGAATTACCAACCTACACGTGCCAAGCGATGTAATTATTGATGCCTCAATGCCTGCAATGATTAGAACTTCTGGGCAAATGTGGAATAAAGACGGTAAACAACAAGATACCAAAGCAGTAATTCCAGACAGTAGTTATGCGGGAATTTATACAGCAACCATTGATTTTTGCAAAGAAAATGGCGCTTTTGACCCAAGTACAATGGGAACAGTTCCTAATGTTGGGCTGATGGCTCAAAAAGCCGAAGAATATGGCTCACACGATAAAACTTTTGAAATTGCTACCACAGGAAAAGTGTATGTAATTGATGAAAATGAAGATATTTTAATGGTACATCACGTAGAAGAAGGCGATATTTTTAGAATGTGCCAAGCGAAAGATTTGCCTATTCAAGATTGGATTAAATTAGCGGTTACTAGAGCAAAAGCATCTCAAACTCCTGCTGTTTTTTGGTTGGATAAAAATAGAGCTCACGATGCAGAAATTATTAAAAAAATTGATAAATACTTGCCAACTCATGATACTTCTGGATTAGATATTCAGATTTTAGCTCCTTATGATGCTGCTCAATTTACTTTAAAAAGAGTGAAAGAAGGTAAAGATACCATCTCTGTTACTGGTAATGTTTTACGTGATTTCTTAACGGATTTATTCCCTATTTTAGAAGTAGGAACTTCGGCAAAAATGCTGTCTATTGTTCCTTTAATGAGTGGTGGTGGTTTATTTGAAACTGGCGCTGGTGGATCTGCTCCAAAACATGCACATCAGTTTATAGAAGAAGGCCATTTACGTTGGGATTCTTTAGGTGAATTTTTAGCTTTGGAAATGTCTTTGGAACATCTATCCGAAAAATTTGATAATAAACAAGCTCTTATTTTAGCGAATGCTTTGGGTGAAGCATCGGATAATTATTTAGAAAATAAAAAATCTCCTTCTAGAAAAGTCAATGAGATTGATAATAGAGGTTCTCATTTTTATTTAGCTCTGTATTGGGCAGAAGCTCTAGCAAAACAAAATGAAGATGCTGAACTTAAAGCAATTTTCTCTAAAGTTGCAACGGATTTAAAAGCAAATGAAGAAAAAATAAATAAAGAATTGATTGATGCACAAGGAACACCTCAAGATATTGGTGGTTATTATGTTATTGATGAAACTAAAATAAGTAATGCTATGCGACCTAGCGTTACTTTAAATAAAATTATTGATAGTATTTAATTGGTTTAATAACTGTTTTTTAAATCGTAGGTGTTTTTGCATCTGCGATTTTTTTATTTAATTCCTATATCAAAAAAACTGATATAAATTATATATTTATATATTTGCAATATATAAACTCATATTAACTAAACGAATATATAATGCTTAGAAAAACTTCACTATGAAAAATTCAATTATACTAACACTTTTTGCAATATTTACTTCAAACTTATATTCTCAGGAATATAAAAATATGATGAGTAACAGAAACGTAAACTTATATGACGTTGTTAAAGAAGCTGAAAAATATTTTAAAACACACGATAAAT
>CAZYKN010000280.1:0-3237 GCA_964648135.1 uncultured Flavobacteriaceae bacterium | reverse complement strand
AATAAAAAGACTGCCTTAACAGACAGTCTTTTAGAAAATATATTTAATATCAATTCAATTTTACTTTACGTATTCTACTTTTGCTAAAGGTTTTTCAAAAATTTCGTTAAATCCTTGTGCTTTCATCCAATCATCTGAATAAATTTTTCCCATATATCTTGAACCAGAATCTGGAAAAATAATGACTACATGAGAGTTTTCATCAAAATAACCTGCTTTTGCATATAAATGAGCTGCTTCTAAAGCTGCACCACTAGTATAACCAACAAACATTCCCTCTTTTAAGGCTAATTCTCTACCTCTATAAGCTGCATTTTCATCGGTTACTTTCATGAATTTATCAATCATTTTAAAGTCTAATGCTGTTGGAACTAAATTTTTACCCAATCCTTCTATACGATAAGGAAAGATTTCATTTTTATCAAAAATACCTGTTTCATGATATTTTTGTAAAGCAGATCCATAAGCATCAACTCCTAAAATTTTAATTTTTGGATTTTTTTCTTTTAAATATCTTGCAATACCAGAAATAGTTCCTCCTGTTGCACTTGCAGCAATAACGTGAGTTACTTTTCCTTGAGTTTGATTCCATATTTCTACACCAGAAGAAAAATAATGTGCTTTTATATTCAATTCATTAAAATATTGATTAATATAAATTGAATTTGGTGTTTCTTCGTGTAAGCGTTTTGCAACAGAATAATACGATCTTGGATCGTCTGCAGCAACTTCAGACGGACAAACATACACTTCAGCACCCATAGTTCTAAGCATATTAATTTTGTCTGCTGTAGCTTTATCTTTTACCGCTAACATCACTTTATAACCTTTTACAGCACCAACCATTGCCAAACTAAACCCTGTATTTCCAGAGGTAGTTTCAATAATAGTATCACCAGGTTTTAATCTTCCTTCTTGTTCTGCTCGCTCTACAATGTAGAGTGCAATTCTATCTTTTACGGAATCTCCTGGATTGAAAGATTCTAATTTTCCGTAAAAATTCCCTTCTAAATTGGCAGTTACTTTGTTCAATTTCACTAGAGGCGTGTTTCCTACAAGGTCAAGAACATTTTCTGTAATTCCAGTATTTTTATTTACCATACGTTGTTAATTCATTATTAATGAAATTTATTATTAACACATAATAACGTGCAAATTTAATATTTTTTTTTTAATTAAGACTTATTATATTTTAATTATACAAAAAGCATACCATGGAATTCTTATGAAATGCTATTCCAAAAACTTATTTTGTAATCTGTTCTAAGTCAAAAATAAACGCATAATCTCTTGCTACATCTTTTAATGAATCAAACCTTCCAGACGCTCCTCCATGACCTACTTTCATATCTGTATGTAACACAAGTAACTTATCATTTGTCTTTAATTCACGCAATTTTGCTGTCCATTTTGCAGGTTCAAAATATTGTACTTGCGAATCGTGAAGACCTGTTGTGATTAACATATTTGGATAATTTTTTGCGGTAACATTATCATAAGGTGAATACGATTTCATATAAAAATAAGCTTCTTTTTCATTTGGATTTCCCCATTCATCATACTCTCCAGTAGTTAATGGAATGGAATCATCTAACATAGTAGTAACCACATCTACAAAAGGAACTGCTGCAATTACACCATTAAACAATTCCGCATTCATATTAACAATTGCTCCCATTAGTAGTCCTCCAGCAGAGCCTCCTTCTGCATATAAATGCTTAGGCGAAGTGTAATTTTCTTCAATTAAAAATTTAGCAGAATCTACAAAATCATTAAAAGTATTCATTTTATTGAATAATTTTCCATCTTCATACCATTGTCTTCCTAAATATTGACTTCCTCTAATATGTGCAACAGCATACACAAAACCTCTATCTAACAAGCTTAATCTTACGGTACTAAAATGGTCATCTAAAGTATAACCATACGAACCGTAAGCATACAACAGTAAAGGAGTATTTTTATCTAATTTGGTATCTTTATGGTAAACTAATGAAACAGGAATTTTCTTTCCGTCTCTTGCAGTTGCCCAAATTCGCTCACTTTTATAATTGAATTTATTGAACTTCCCTCCTAGTACTTCCTGCTCTTTTTTTATTTCTTTGGAAGAGTCTTTCATATTAAAGTCAATTACAGAACTTGGAGTTGTAAAAGAATTATAGGAATATCGTAAAATATCTGTATCAAAATCTGGATTAGAAGCTACACCAACAGAATAGGTTTCTTCGCTAAAAGGCAAGTAAAAATCTTTTGTATTATCCCATCGTTTAATGCGTATTTTATTCAGTCCGTTTGTGCGTTCTTCTAAGACTAAATATTCTTTAAAAATAGTAAAATCTTCTAATAAGGTTTCTTCTCTATGAGGAATAACGGTTTCCCAATTTTCAAGTGTTGTTTTAGCAACAGGTGTTTTCATTAATTTAAAATTCGCTGCTTTATCTTTGTTGGTTAAGATATAAAACTCTTTTTTATAATGCGCAATATGATATTCTAATCCTCTTTGTCTTTTTTGAAATAGTTTAAAATCACCATTAGGACAATCTGCTTCTAAAAACTGATATTCAGTAGTTAAAGTACTTGTTGAAGCTATAATAATATATTTTTTAGATTTCGATTTAAAAACCGAAGTGTAAAATGTTGCTGCTTTTTCTTCAAAAACAACTTCATCATTGGCTACATCAGTACCTAAAACATGTTTCATTATTTTGGTACTTCTCAAAGTTTTTGGATCTTTATGTGTATAAAAAATGGTTTTATTGTCATTTGCCCAAGTAGCACTTCCTGTGGTGTTTTTTATAATTTCGGGATAAATTTCACCAGTTTCAATATTTTTTATTCTAATATCATATTGCCTTCTACTTAAAGTGTCCACTCCATAAGTAACTAACTTATTATCAACACTTACGCTAAAGCTATTTAAAGTATAATAATCATAATTTTTTGCCATTTCATTAACATCAAATAACAATTTTTTATGCGTTCCATTTTCTTCTTTAGAACGGTAATACAATGGATATTGACCTCCTTTTATATATTTAGTAATATAGTAATAACCATTTGATTTATAAGGAACAGATTCGTCATCTTCTTTAATTCTACCTTTCATTTCTTGAAATAAATCTTCTTGAAATTGATTGGTATGCTCTGTTATTTTTTGATAATATTCATTTTCAGCATTCAAATAATCAATAACTTCTGGATTTTCTTTTTCATTTAGCCAATAATAGTTATCTATCC
>CAZYKN010000279.1:0-3254 GCA_964648135.1 uncultured Flavobacteriaceae bacterium | reverse complement strand
GATTTCTGACTGATTTTCTATAAACTTGATAATATTCTTCTAAATGTTTGATGTGGTAGTTGCTCATTGGTAATATACTTTAATAATTTACGGACAATATAGTAAATTTAAAATTAATTTATGGGTTTAGTACTTTATTTTCTTCTTCGGTTAAAATACGTGATTGGATAATAAACCGTAATCCCAAAGGTATTTCTAGAGAAAAACTAGAACCACGCCCTTCGGTTACATCAACTGTTAAGTGTGTGTGTTTCCAATATTCATACTGTTCTTCAATCATATAATTAACTCCGCATAATTCACCTAAATGAATATCGCTTTCATCCAAATACATATCATCTTTTTCAAAAATCATTGGTGCAGATCCATCACAACAGCCTCCACTTTGGTGGAATATAAGTTCTCCGTGCTCAGCCTTTAATTTTTCTACTACTTTTGCTGCTGCTTCGGTGATTGCTACTCGTTTATAATCCATATTGTTTATTTATTTTAATAAAAAAGGCTGACTGATATAAAACAGTCAGCCTTTGGTTGTTCGTACTTTGTTATTCTATTTTGATTCTACTTCAAATATAATGGGTAATTTATATTTATGCTTAAAAATATAACAATTAGTATAATATCTTATTTGTTCATTTTTTTCATTGATAAAAAAACGAACCAAAAAAATCTAGGCTTACGAAAGCTAATCTAAATTTATCATTCAGCATCTAAATTTTCTGAACTCGTTCCGTACAATACTTATTCTAATTCATAGATATATTAACGGAACTCAAACAGCAGAAAATTTCAAGATGCGTTCATTTTAAATTTTACGATTAATTTTCGAATGCCGTCTAAAAATCATATTTCAATTACAATCATAATTTAATCTTATTATTCCACTAAATTTGCAGTAGCGCTTTTATTCTAAAAGAAACCTAATTTGTTTTTATCGTAAGAGATTAACATATTTTTATTTTGACGATAATGATTCATCATCATTAAATGTGTTTCTCTACCAAAACCAGATTTTTTATAACCTCCAAACGGAGCATGAGCAGGATAAGCATGATAACAATTTACCCATACTCTACCAGCTTTAATAGCTCTTGGGATTTGATATAACTGATGTGCGTCTCGTGTCCAAACACCAGCTCCTAATCCATAAAGCGTATCATTTGCAATAGCAATAGCATCTGCTTCATCTTTAAATTTGGTTACTGCTAAAACAGGACCAAAAATTTCTTCTTGAAATACACGCATTTTATTATGTCCTTCTAAAATAGTTGGCTCTATATAATATCCTTTGGCTAAATCACCTTCTAATTTACACGTATTTCCTCCTGTTAAAACTTTAGCTCCTTCTTCTTTACCTATATTAATGTAAGAAATAATTTTTTCAAACTGATCGTTAGATGCTTGAGCTCCCATCATACAACTCATATCATAAGGATTTGTTTGTACAATTGCTTTAGTACGAGCAATTACTTTTTCCATAAAGGCATCGTAAATATCTTCCTGAACTAGTAATCTTGACGGACAAGTACATACTTCACCTTGATTAAAAGCAAATAAAACTGCACCTTCAATAGCTTTATCTAAAAAAGCATCGTCTTCATCCATTACAGAATTAAAGAAAATATTTGGTGATTTCCCACCTAATTCCATAGTAACAGGATTTAAGTTTTTAGAAGCATATTGCATAATCAACTGTCCTGTTGTAGTTTCTCCTGTAAAGGCAACTTTATCAACACCAGAATTAGAAGCTAATGGTTTTCCTGCTTCTGGACCAAAACCGTGAATGATATTTAGTACACCAGGAGGAAAAACTGCTGCTATTTTTTCCATTAATAAGGTAGCTGTAGATGGTGTTTGTTCTGCAGGTTTTAAAATTACACAGTTTCCTGCTGCCAATGCTGGTGGTATCTTCCATGACAACATTAATAAAGGAAAATTCCAAGGAATAATTTGCGCAACCACTCCTAGCGGTTCTTTAATATTCATAGAAAGTGTATTTTGGTCAAGCTCTGTTGCGGTTCCTTCTTCCGCTCTAATAACAGATGCAAAGTAACGCCAATGATCAACTGACAAAGGAACATCTGCTGCGAGAGTTTCTCTAATTGCTTTACCATTATCACAGGTTTCTACTAAGGCAAATTCTTCTAAATTTGCTTCAATAATATCTGCTACTTTATTTAACATGGTTGCTCTTTCTGCTGCGGAAGTATTTCCCCAAGCATCTTTTGCTGCATTTGCTGCATCAACTGCTGCTTGTACATCTTCTTTTTTTGAACGTGGATATTTTGCGATAAGTGAATTATCTATCGGTGAACGATTCTCAAAATACTCTCCTCCAATAGGATCAACAAATTGACCATTAATAAAATTTCCGTACTTTTCTTTAAAGGTTGGTTTTGTGTAACTCATATATAAAAAATTTGGTTATTAATCTAAACTATAACTAATCTGTAAATAAAAGGGTTGATTTTTAAATTAACCCTTTTAATATTTCAATTCATTTCCCCAAATGAATTGACAAACTATGAAAAAGAAAAATTCTCATTGCAAATATACACTCAACTATTTGATTAAAATTGAACGTTTCTATTAAATAATTGAACATTCCTATTAATATACGTATTTTTTTTTAATAAAATAGTGTTTTTCTGTATTTTTTTTGTACTATTGATAAATGAAAAATTATCTCAGCAAACATATTGATAACAGAAAATTAACTACTTTAGTTGAGAATAGAACTATTTATAGTTCTGAATATTCTGAATTAAATATTTTTGAAACACATGAAGTAGCCGAAAAAGTAGTTTTACAATTTGACGCTCCAATTATTGCAAGTATGCTTACTGGTAAAAAAATAATGCATTTAAAAGGCATGCCTTCTTTTGATTTTTTACCTGGTGAATCTGTTGTTATTCCTACTAAAGAGAAATTAACCATTGATTTCCCCATTGCTACCAATCAAGACCCAACACAATGCTTGGCTTTAGTTATTGATCCTCATAAAATTAATGAATTTGTAGATACCTTTAATCTAAATGTTGGTATTGAAAATGAAAATAATAATTGGACTATAGATAAAGCTTCAACACATCTAAAAAATCAAGCAGATGTTGATTACCTCATTCAAAGATTAGTTTATACGTTTACAAATAATGCTTCATCAAAAGATGTTTTATTAGATTTAATGATAAAAGAATTAATAGTAAGGTTGCTACAAACTAGAGCAAAACAAAGCTTAATTACCAATTTAGATG
>CAZYKN010000278.1:0-3259 GCA_964648135.1 uncultured Flavobacteriaceae bacterium | reverse complement strand
CCGCAGATTGTGCAGATTTTAGCCACGGATGTTCACAGATTATCACGAATTATTAATTTTCACAGATTACTATGTCTTTCTATGTGCCTATTGTGGTTTATTTTGTTTCCCTATGTGCCTATTGTGGTTCAATCCTCACAAACCTTCAATCTGTTTTTTAAAGCCATAGGATAATCATCTAAAATAAGCTTTACAACCTTAGAATTTTCTTGATGACAAGTAAGACAAGAACCTACTTTTAAAATCCGTTTTTGCTCATTTAAAGAAAACGGACGAGCATTATTACGTGTTGTTTTATAAAGCGTATCATTACTTAAAAGACCAATCCAAGCATCTTGAGGCAGACCGTCTTCTTCAATAGGGAAAGTAGGTGTAAATGTCCATTTTTTGTTTTGATATTTTAATTTGCCTCTTCCATAGCCTAAAGCAACGGGATTGTTATGACAATCTGTACACGATTTTCCTTTTTCTGCAATAGTATGCGCACTTACAGGAGCGAATAATCGTATAAATTTACTTTTTATACTGTCTGCTTTTTTAAGGTGCATGATCATTCCAGGAGAAAAGGTTTTTATCGTTTTTTTATCATTTTTTACTGTAACACCTAAGCTTGGAAATGCTGCTAAGTAGTGATTACCTTTCTCTTGCCATTTTCCTAATGTCCAATTTTTAGATAATAAATCGTAACCATCTTCATTTTTGTCAAAATTTGTGTGACAATTAATACATTGTGGAGCCCAAGAAGTATGACAAGTACTACATTGCATGTTGTTGTGCACATTTCTTGAGCATTGTTCACTTTGATTTTTAATTGTAATTTGCTGAGAATTTATTTTTTTGATTAGCGTGAGTTTACTTCCGTTTTTAACGATATTAATTAAATTTTTATGAGTTTTATTAGAATGAATAAAGCTTAAAGTAGTATCTAATTCTCTAAGTTTAATAATTCGCTTTTCGTCTTCATTCAAATCATTAAACAAAGTTGTTTTTAAACTATTTGCATCAGTATTAAATTTTAAATGACAATCAGCACAGTTAATATTTGTAGCATCTTCTTGGTGTGCATGTTTTTGCCCATCACCCATAACATCATAGCTATCATGACAATCAACACAGCTTAAACCCTTAGTGTGATGAATATCTGGAGTTTGTTTAGAAAACACTCGTTTATCTTCCAAAACACGATAATTTGGGTTTTTATAGAGTGTGTCTTTATAAATTGTTTCGTGCCAACCTTCGTAATTTGTAGAAATTCTACCAGAACGACTATGACAACCAAAGCAATGATTATCTGTTATTTTTAAAGATAAAGAAGGATGAATTTTTGGTATTTTTTCTTTTTGAGATTGTATATAAGTTTGATGTTCTTTCTTTCCATTATCAGAATAGTTTAAATGACAAGCAGTACAACCTCCACCACGAGATTTTTGGGTAATTGGATGTGGATGTTCTTTTTCATTTCCAATATGGCAAGAAGCACATTTATTACGTAAATGCTTGTCTGCAGCACTCGTGTTTTTTAAATGATGGATATTAAATAGACTATCCAAGTTTTTATTTTCATCAAAGACATATTTATCTACACTTATAATTCCACTCATGGTATTCATCATAGAATTATTCACTCTATGGTCAATTCCTTGATGACATTTTGCACAAGTTTCAGAAGCATTAGATAAATTACCAGGAACATTTACCATCTTGCCATGTGCCTCAAATTTATCAAAAGAATTGGGATTTCCCAAATGACAAGCTGTACAAGTAACTTTATTTGCAGTATGAGCAGGAGCAAAGCCTTTCATATCTGTATGACAGCTAATACACGAATTTTCTTTAGAAATTGTCTGATAGTTGTTTTTATCTAAGCTTTTATAGTAAAAACCCAAAACAACTAAAATCAATAAAAAGATAAAGAAAACAGCCTTAGTTTTTTTCATTAACTGTAATTTAAAAAAATAGCTTTTATAAAGTACTATTTACATTACTATAACATCCTGCTTTCTTCTTTCCTTAGAAAAGAGATAGGATTACCATCTAATAATTGCCGAAGCCCAAGTAAAACCACTACCAAAAGCAGCAAGAACTACCAAATCTCCATCTTTAACTTTGCCTTTTTCCCAAGCTTCAGTTAAGGCAATAATAATCGATGCAGCAGTCGTATTACCATATTTCATAATATTGTTATATACTTGGTCATCAGAGAGTTTGAATTTTCGTTGAATAAATTGAGAAATTCTTAAATTGGCTTGATGTGGTACAAATAAATCAATATCATTAGCAGTTAAATTATTAGCTTCTAAACCTTCATTAATGACTTCACTAAAACGGACAACTGCATTTTTAAAGACCAATTGACCATCCATATATGGGAAATAAGAAGTGTCTTCTTTATTTGTATCTGCTAAAATTTCTGGAATCCAATGTTTTATGCTTGGGGTTTTTACAATAAGTTTATCAGCATATTTACCTTGACTGTGTAAATGCGTAGAAAGAATACCTTTATTATTGTCTTCTGTTCTTGATAAGACACAAGCACCAGCACCATCACCAAAAAGAACGCCAACACCACGTCCACGAGTAGTTTTGTCTATGGCGTTTGAATGGTATTCTGCACCAATTACTAAAATGTTTTTATACATTCCTGTTTTAATAAATTGATCAGCCGTAGAAAGGGCATATAAAAAACCAGAACATTGGTTTCTAATATCTATAGCTCCAACTGTTTGCAAGTCTAGCATGTCTTGTATCATAACACCACAGCCAGGAAAAAAATAATCTGGACTTAAAGTAGCAAATACAATAAAATCAATATCCTCTTTAGATAAACCAGAGCGTTCAATAGCAATTCGTGCCGCTTTTGCTCCCATAACAGCAGAAGTGTCTTCACTGCCTTTTGGAATCCATCTACGTTCTTGAATACCTGTTCGCTCTTGTATCCAAGCATCATTGGTATCCATTATTTTTGCTAAATCATCATTAGTTACTATATTGTCTGGAACGTAAAAACCCATTCCAGTAATTTTTGAATTGTACATGGTTATTTTATTTGTTTGTTTGAATGTCAAAAATACAAAAATATTTATTAAAATGTTAAATTATTACAAATGAACCAATACTTTATTTATATTTGGAAATTATAATATTTTTATGAAGAAAAGAATAAGTTTTTATGTGTTATTTTTAGTTTCACTTGCTGTTTTTAGCCAGAATGAAGCAAACATTTGGTATTTTGGTAGAAATGCAGGTTTAGATTTTAGTA
>CAZYKN010000277.1:0-3270 GCA_964648135.1 uncultured Flavobacteriaceae bacterium | reverse complement strand
AAATAGTTAATAACTTTACAATAAATTTGAAATAAACTGTCGCTCATTTTTTAAAAATTTCTCAAATTTGCTTTCTAAATTTTAGAAATAATGAAAAAACACAACTTTAGTGCAGGACCGTGTATTTTGCCACAATCCGTTTTAAAACAAGCAGCTGATGCAGTTTTAAATTTTAACAATTTAAACCTTTCTTTAATAGAAATTTCGCATCGTTCCAAAGATTTTGTTGCGGTTATGGAAAAAGCAAGAACTTTAGTTTTAGAGCTATTAGATTTAGAAAACAAAGGCTATTCAGTATTGTTTCTGCAAGGAGGAGCTAGTTTAGAATTTTTAATGGTGCCATATAATCTACTTAAAATAGGCGGAAAAGCCGATTATTTAGATACTGGAACATGGAGCTCTAAAGCCATTAAAGAAGTGAAAAAATTAGGTGAAGTTAATGTTATCGCTTCTTCAAAAGATAAAGAATATAGTTATATTCCAAAAGAATATACTATCGATAAAAATGCCAATTATTTTCATTGCACAAGCAATAATACTATTCGTGGTACACAGATGAAAGAGTTTCCTAAAACTGATATTCCTTTGGTTTGTGATATGAGTTCAGATATTTTTTCACGAGTACTCGATTTTTCTCAATTTGATTTAATTTATGCAGGAGCTCAAAAAAATATGGGACCTGCTGGAACAACGCTTGTGGTAGTTAAAACGGATTTGCTAGGTAAGACTGGTCGTGATATACCAAGCATGTTAGATTATCAAATTCATATAGACAAAGACAGTATGTTTAACACTCCTGCTGTTTTTCCTGTGTATGTTTCTATGCTTACTTTACAATGGTTAAAAGATTTAGGCGGAATTAAAGCCATAGAGAAAATAAATAATGCTAAAGCTGAATTGCTCTATGGTGAAATTGATAATAATCCGCTATTTAAAGGAACTGCAGCTAAAGAAGACAGATCTTATATGAACGCTACTTTTCTTTTAACTGATGAAAGTAAAACGGATAAATTTGATAAATTATTAGAAGAAAATGGCATCAACGGATTGAAAGGACATCGTTCCGTAGGTGGTTATCGTGCAAGTATGTACAATGCTTTACCTCTAGAAAGTGTTGAAGTACTTGTTGGTATTATGAAATCTTTATAATTAATCCAAAAACAACAAGTTAACAAATAAACAAATCAACCCATCAATAAAAAAATAATGAAAGTATTAGCAAACGACGGAATCGCACAAACAGGCATAGATCAATTAGAAAAAGCAGGTTTTGAGGTCATTACCACTAATGTAGCTCAAAATCAATTAGAAGCTTATATCAACAAAAATAATATTGATGTTATTTTGGTTAGAAGTGCCACTCAAGTAAGAGCAGAATTAATAGATGCTTGTCCGAGTATTAAAATTATTGGTCGTGGTGGTGTTGGAATGGATAATATTGATGTTGATTATGCTCGTGAACAAGGATTACACGTAATCAACACACCTGCAGCTTCCTCACATTCTGTTGCTGAATTGGTTTTTGCACATTTGTTTGGAATGGTTCGTTTTTTATATGATGCCAATAGAAATAT
This sequence comes from uncultured Flavobacteriaceae bacterium, assembly GCA_964648135.1. Lineage (GTDB taxonomy): Bacteria > Bacteroidota > Bacteroidia > Flavobacteriales > Flavobacteriaceae > S010-17. Next base: position 1,696 of record CAZYKN010000277.1, on the reverse strand, counting down.
GCCTTTAGAAGGTGATTCTAATTTTAAAGGATTAAAAAAGGCGTACGCCAAAGGAAAAGAACTTAAAGGGAAAACCTTAGGTGTTTTTGGTTTTGGACGAATTGGTCAAGCTACTGCTAAAGTAGCCTTAGGTGTTGGAATGAAAGTAGTTGCTTTTGATCCGTTTTTAAAAGAAGCAAATTTAGCATTAGACTTTTTTGATGGACAAACCATCAATTTTGATATCAAAACAATTTCTAAAGAAGACGTTTTAAAACAAGCGGATTTTATTACGCTTCATGTTCCTGCACAAAAAGAATATGTTATTGATGAAAAAGAAATCAAAGCAATGAAAGATGGCGTTGGTATTGTAAATGCTGCTCGTGGAGGTGTTGTAAACGAATACGAACTAGTACAAGCTTTAGAAAGTGGCAAAATTGCTTATGCTGCACTAGACACTTTTGAAAATGAACCTACACCAGCAATGCAAGTCTTAATGAACCATCATGTATCTTTAAGTCCGCATATTGGAGCAGCAACCCAAGAAGCCCAAGACCGTATTGGAAGTGAATTAGCAACCCAGATTATTAGTCTATTAAAATAAGTAGAAGACCGAAGACTGAAGACCGAAGACCGAAGACTGAAGACTGAAGATTGCAAACTGAATACTAAAAAAATGGCAACAATAAAACCTTTTAAAGCAGTTCGAGCAACAAGAGACAAAGTAGCTTTAGTTTCTTCACGTTCTTATGATGCTTATTCTCATGCGGAATTAGGAGCACAATTAAACTTTAATCCGTTTTCATTTTTGCATATTATTAGTCCGAGTTATGCTATTGGAGAAAAAATATCAATGGAAGAACGCTTTGCCAATATTCACAATAAATATCAAGAGTTTAAAGAAAAGCACACTTATATAAAAGAAGAAAAACCTGTTTATTACATTTATCAAAAAATCACACCAGAACAAGAGTTTATTGGAATTATTGCAGCTTCAAGTACAGATGATTACAAGAATAATATCATCAAAAAACACGAAAAAACACTTAAAAAAAGAGAAGTATTATTTAAAAATTACCTAAAAGCAACAGGTTTTAATGCAGAACCTGTGCTTCTTACCTATCCAGATAATAAAAAAATAGATGCCATAATTTATAAATACCAGCAACAAAGAGCTGAATATGAATTCACTACTGCAAATCACAAAACACATCTTTTATGGATTGTTGAAGATGAGCAAGACATAATAACCATTACGCAAGAATTTAAGCGTATAAATGCTTTATATATTGCTGATGGTCATCATCGTTCTGCATCCTCTTATTTATTAGCGGAAGAATTGAAATCTGAAAACCCGAATCATACTGGAAAAGAACCTTATAATTTTTGCTTAAGTTATTTAATTTCAGAAAGTAATTTAAAAATAGCAGAATTTAATCGTTTAGTTAAAAATATAGAAAATTTTGATACATCAGCTTTTTTATTAAAAGTATCTAAGCATTTTACACTTACAAAACTACAACAAAACACCTATAATCCCACAAAACCACACAGTTTTAGTATCTATATAGATAATGATGTATATTTAGCTGATTTTAAAGAGCCTAAAAAAGGATATAAAACATGCTTACATGAGTTAGATACTCATATTTTATCTAAATAGATTTTAAAAAAAATCTTAAATATAACAAACCTTAGAACAGATAAAAAAATAACC
>CAZYKN010000276.1:0-3277 GCA_964648135.1 uncultured Flavobacteriaceae bacterium | reverse complement strand
TTAAATTTTAAGTGCAGTAAAACGGGAAAAGATAAATAATTTATAGCGTGTTTTGATGTTGAATTGGTATTATTTCTGTCTTAGCAGGAATCAAAGAAGAAGTTTTCCTAGAATCAAAAAGTGAGGATTTCACATAAAGCAAAACCCTCACAATTTAAAATTAAATTACTTTTTAAAAATATTTATTTAAAAGGAATTTAAAATAATTCTCTTCCTGAAAAGTGAAAAGCACCTTCAATAGCTGCATTTTCATCACTATCAGAACCGTGAACTGCATTTTCACCAATTGAAGCAGCATACAATTTACGAATAGTACCTTCAGCAGCTTCTTCTGGATTTGTAGCACCAATTAAAACTCTAAAATCTTCAACCGCATTTTCTTTTTCTAAAATTGCAGCAACAATAGGACCACGAGTCATGTATTCTACCAATTCACCAAAAAACGGACGCTCTTTATGAATAGCATAAAATGCCTCAGCATCTCTGGTAGTCATTTGTGTCATTTTCATGGCTACAATTCTAAATCCTGCAGCGTTAATTTTTTCTAAAATAGCACCAGTATTCCCTTTTTCTAAAGAGTCTGGCTTAAGCATTGTAAATGTTCTGTTTGTCATTTTTATCTTCTTATGTTTAAGTAGCAAAAGTAATATTTTTTTAATTGTGAACATTATTATCTTAAAAAAATAATTTTGCCTTATCCAATCTAAAGCTTACTTTTACACTTTTATATATAGAAAGTGAAACACTTTTTTTGAAACTTTATTTAAAACTGATGAAAAGAAAAACCGTAGAAGATTTTAAAAACGGACAAGTATTGCTTATTGATAAACCGTTAACATGGACTTCTTTTCAAGTAGTGAATAAATTGCGTTGGCATATTAGAAAAACTTTTGATATTAAAAAAATTAAAGTTGGTCATGCAGGTACTCTAGATCCGCTTGCAACAGGTTTATTGATAATTTGTACAGGTAAATTCACAAAAAAAATTAATGATTATCAAGCGCAAACCAAAGAATATACTGGAACTTTTACTCTTGGTGGAACAACTCCATCTTATGATTTAGAAACTAAAATTGACCAAACTTTCCCAATAAATCATATAAACGATGAATTAATTCACCAAACAACCCAACAATTTATTGGAGAAATAGACCAAAAACCACCTATTTTTTCTGCCATTAGAAAAGAAGGGAAGCGTTTGTACGAAATAGCTAGAGCAGGAGAAACAGTTGAAATTAAAACTAGAAAAGTAACTATACATGCCTTTGAAATTACAAAAATAAATTTACCAGAAGTTGAATTTCGTGTAGTTTGCAGTAAAGGAACTTATATTCGCTCACTTGCCTTTGATTTTGGAGTTGCTCTCAATTCTGGAGCACATTTAAGTAAATTAAGACGGACTAAAATTGGAGATTTCAATGTAAATAATGCCGTAGAACCTCTTGTTTTTGTTGAAAATCTGTAAATCTTGTTCTATTACAAAGTAAAAAAATAAAACTCTCACAAAAATTTAAAGTTACATGTGATTTTTACTTTTTCACTCACAACTTAACATCTTTGCGCCTTTGCGAGAAAAGAGGATGGAAAGTTATCCATCTAGTTTAATTAGACTATATTCGCCACTTTATTTATCGAAATGATCGTTTTAGAAATCAGTCATTTCTCAAACAACATTTAATGACATTTAAAGATTTAGGGTTGCAAGACAACCTATTAAAAGCAGTATCCGAAAAAGGATATACAAAACCATCAGTAATACAAGAAAAAGCCATTCCTTTAGTGCTTAAAGGAAAAGATTTATTAGCTTCTGCTCAAACAGGAACAGGAAAAACAGCTGGTTTTACTTTGCCTATGCTTCAATTATTAGCAGCAACAAAACATCCAAAATACAGACCAATACGAGCGTTAATTTTAACGCCAACACGTGAACTTGCAGCACAAATTCAAGAAAATATTATTGCATATAGTAAATATGTAGATGTGCGTTCAACCGTAATTTTTGGAGGCGTAAAAGCTGACCCACAAATTGCTCAAATAAGAAAAGGTATTGATATTCTTGTAGCCACTCCAGGAAGATTATTAGATTTAGAAAGTCAAGGCAAACTTTCTCTTAAACGTGTTGAATTTTTGGTTTTAGACGAAGCAGATAGAATGTTAGACATGGGTTTTCAGCGTGATATTAATAAAATTTTAGCCTTATTACCTACAAAAAGACAAAACTTATTATTTTCGGCTACTTTTTCTAAGGAAATTAAAAAATTGGCTGGAGCTTTTTTATCACATCCAGAAATGGTTGCAGCAGCACCTGAAAATTCAACGGTTGATAAAATTATCCAAAAGGCATATAGAACAGACAAATCTAAAAAAACCAATCTGATTATTAAGTTAATTTCTGATGGAAATTGGCAACAAGTACTCGTTTTTACTCGTACAAAACACGGAGCAAACAGATTAACAAAAAAAATGGTTGCAAAAGGAATTCAAGCAGCAGCCATTCACGGAAATAAAAGTCAGGCTGCACGTACAAAAGCCTTAAAAGGTTTTAAAGACGGTTCTGTAAGAATTTTGGTTGCCACCGATATTGCTGCACGTGGTTTAGACATTCCTCTTTTACCACATGTTATTAATTTTGAATTGCCAAATATAGCAGAAGATTATGTGCATAGAATAGGAAGAACAGGTAGAGCTGGAGCAAATGGTGAAGCCATTTCTTTGGTAAGTAGTGATGAGGTTGCATACTTAAAAAGTATTGAAAAACTACTCAAAAAATCATTAAAAATGGCAGTTATTGAAGGTTTTGAACCTAGCGAAATAACTCCAGATAACGAAAAACCAAAAACTAAAGAACAAAAAGCAGAAGAAATAAGACAACGCCAACAACGAAGGAAAAACAGATTATCCAAAGGAAATAATCAAAATAACAAATCATCTAATAGGAATAAAAATAGAAGGAGATAACTGCTTGCTTTTATAATTGATTCTACTACAAATTCTTTTAATATCATTTTAAACTATAATTGATTAGTTTCACACAATTACAAGCATCTATTTAAAGTAAAAAAGCCCTTTAAAATTCAGAGGCAAACTGCAGGTCTGCATATCTTTAAAAGACTTTGGGGTAAAAAGCAAGTAATTGTGGGTGAATTATATATTTGTAAACAAACAGCGATAGTTTTCACCATTACTTGCTTAGTGCAAATTTACTATTTTTTTAATAATATTATAATTTTCTTTAGTATTTTAAAATGGTTGGAATGGTGCGTTTGCTTACCGTTGT
>CAZYKN010000275.1:0-3322 GCA_964648135.1 uncultured Flavobacteriaceae bacterium | reverse complement strand
TAATTCGTGTAAATTTGTGTAATTCGTGGCTAAATTTACAACTTATTTTTCCTCATTAAAAAACACCTTGTAAAAGAACATTTTTTTGTCTTCATCATAACCACGTTCTAGGTAGTACGAAGCAGCATCAGGAGAATCAACATCAATTTTAATACTCATTTGTGTATCGAGTTTTATTTCTGTTTTAAAATTCTTTTTTTCTTTTTTGAGTACTTTATCAGCTACGTGAAAACTATTTCGTAGTAAGACATCAGCTTCTTCTTCGTATTGTTTTTTATAATCATCAAACAATTCCACGTGTTTTTCTTCTTCAAAAATAGTCGTTTTAAAATCTTCAATATCTACTACTTCATTTTCTTTAAAAAAATCAACCGTATTGGCTAAAAATTCACTTTGTTGTTTTTTACCAAAATTTTCTTTAATAACTTCTTCTCCAAAAGAAGCACAAAACTCCATATAATTTTTAGTGTGGTTGTTACTATCGTCTGCTGGTTTTACTTGCAAGAAATTTTTAATCCAATATTGTGCATCATAACTATTATTATCTACACTCAATACATATTTTCCTTCTGCATCAGTAGTGTTTAAAATTAAACAACCTTTGTCTAATTTTTTAGTACTAATACCTTCTAAGAGCATCAATTCAATGATATCTCCATCAACGTAAGTTTGAAAAAAATCCGATTTATTTTCAATTTTAAAAATACCTATCGCATCGGTTAAAATATCATTAATTTCAATCTCTGCAAATTTTACAATCATTACATCACCTGTTTTTATATTTGCAGATGTTGATTGCTCAAACAAATGTTTTACGATATTTTTTGAAATTTCAACAAAATCTCCTTCATTTTTAAACAGCGATTCACTATAAGCATTCATTTCGTTCAAATTAACATCTGCATGATGATGAAAACGATAACTCTCCGTTAAATTTGTAAAAGGCTTTAACAAGAAATTAAAAACGAGTTGATAACTTCCTTCATCAAACAACATGGTTTTTTCTGAAAAAAGATTGCGTGTACTATTGTATTTATTTCCAACTTTATGGATAATAAATTCGGTTATTTGAGCTCTATTTTTTTTTATCATTTTATTTTTTGAATAAAAAAAGTGCAGTCATTCAACTACACTTAATCTTAATATATTTTCTATTTTTTAAAATCTAAATCCTAAATTTAAACCAACTCTAGGAACAAAATTCGGTGCACCAGGAGAATCAAATAAATTTCTACCAGCACCTACATAAGCCTCAGCCACAAAACCTCTCGGACTGATATAACTTTTACCAACTGCGAAACCAAAAGCACCATCTGTATATTTTACAGCTTCATTACTATCATTTACACCATCACCAGAATTAACTGCAAAAAAAGCTTCGGCAAAAACATTTTCCACAGGTCCTAAAGGAAAGTACTGACGATAAAACGGAATAAAAGAAAACTTTTCATTATACCCAAAAAGATTGTCTTTTTTTGATAAAGGCATAAAAACAGAAACTCCTGCTCCAGATTCTTCGTTTAAAATATACATATACGTTGCATCTAATGATTTAAAAACTGTTAAATCAAATACATCTAATTTAACTTCGTGTTGTTGTGCGTTCATATTAATTCCTAAAAAGGCAATCAATACTAGTAATACCATTTTTTTCATAATTCTAGTTTTTAAAATGAAATACAAAATAACAAAAAATATCTTAATCTTTCTGTTTTTTTTTGTTTTATCTTTGCTCCTTTAAAGAACATTTTTTCTTTAGCCTATTATTATACTATTCTTATGAAAGATTCACATATATTACCTCAAAAAAAACCAGCATGGTTGCGTGTAAAATTACCTATCGGAAAAACTTATACCAACCTTAGAAAAGTAGTTGATAAATATAAATTGAACACCATTTGTACCAGTGGAAGTTGCCCTAATATGGGAGAATGCTGGACAGAAGGAACGGCAACTTTTATGATTTTAGGAAACACTTGCACTCGTTCTTGTGGTTTTTGTGGTGTTGCCACAGGAAGACCAAATCCTGTTGATTGGGAAGAACCAGATAAGGTTGCACAATCCATTAAAATTATGAAGATTAAACATGCTGTAATTACATCGGTTGATAGAGATGATTTAAAAGATGGCGGTTCTATTATTTGGGCAGAAACTGTGCAATCTATAAGACGATTAAATCCACAGACTACTTTAGAAACCTTAATACCTGATTTTCAAGGAAATCATACTAATTTAGACCGTATTATTGCTGTTAAACCCGAAATAGTTTCACATAATTTAGAAACGGTAAGACGACTGACAAGAAAAGTGCGAATTCAAGCAAAATATGACCGAAGTCTAGCAGTGCTTTTATACTTAAAAGAAAGTGGATTGTCTAGAACAAAATCAGGTATTATGCTTGGTTTGGGCGAAACAGAAGAAGAAGTCATTGAAACATTACACGACTTAAAAGCGGCAAAAGTAGATGTAGTAACTATTGGTCAATATTTACAACCTAGTAAAAAACATTTGGCTGTTCAAGAATATATTACACCAGAACAATTCAAAAAATATAAAAAAATTGGTTTGGATTTAGGTTTTAAACATGTTGAAAGTGGTGCTTTGGTTCGCTCTTCTTACAAAGCTCAAAAACATCTTAAATAATGTTAAAAACTTCTCAATAAAAATTATTGACTAACGAGCAATTAATTCAAAGACTAACTTATCTTTACAGAACAAATTTTTAAACAAAATAAACATGAAATTTTTTATAGACACCGCAAATTTAGATCAAATTAAGGAAGCCGAATCATTAGGTATTTTAGATGGAGTTACTACCAATCCGTCTTTAATGGCAAAAGAAGGAATTACTGGCGAAGACCATATTTTAAACCACTACAAAGCTATATGTAAAGTAGTTGAAGGTGATGTTTCTGCCGAAGTAATTGCAACTGATTACGATGGAATGATTAAACAAGGAGAAGAATTAGCTGCTTTAAATCCGCAAATTGTTGTAAAATTACCAATGATTAAAGACGGAATTAAAGCGTGTAAATACTTTTCTGATAAAGGAATTAAAACCAACATGACTTTAGTATTTTCTGTTGGTCAAGCTTTATTGGCAGCCAAAGCTGGAGCAACTTATGTTTCGCCTTTTATTGGAAGACTAGACGATATTTCAACCGATGGTTTAAACCTTATTGCAGAAATTAGACAAGTGTATAATAATTACGATTTTGACACACAAATTTTAGCAGCATCTGTAAGACATACTATGCATATTATTGATTGTGCTAAGCTTGGCGCTGATGTAATGACAGGACCTTTAAAAGCTATTGAAGGA
>CAZYKN010000274.1:1698-3337 GCA_964648135.1 uncultured Flavobacteriaceae bacterium | reverse complement strand
CTAAACCTGCAGCTGTAAAAGCAGCAACTCCAGCAAAGAAAGAAGCAGCTCCTAAAAAAGAAACTGCTAAAAAAACTACTGCTAAAAAATCGACTAAAAAAGGAGATGATTTAAAGAAAGTTGAAGGTATTGGACCAAAAATTGCAGAACACTTTAACAATGCAGGTATTTTTACCTTTGAAGAGTTAGCAAATACCGAAGTAAGTAAATTACAAGATATTTTAACTGCTGCTGGACCAAGATATAAAATGCACAACCCAGGATCATGGCCAAAACAAGCTAGAATGGCTGCCGATGGCAAATGGGATGAATTAAAAGAGTGGCAAGACGCTCACGATAAAGGAATAGAATAATAATATTTAAAACTATAAAATTATGGCACATAAAAAAGGTGTTGGTAGTTCGAAGAATGGTAGAGAATCAGAATCGAAACGACTAGGTGTAAAAATATTTGGTGGACAGGCTGCAATAGCTGGTAATATTATTATCCGTCAAAGAGGTACTAAACATCATCCTGGTGATAATGTATATATGGGAAAAGACCATACTTTACATGCACGAGTTGATGGAATGGTAAAATTCACAAAAAAAAGAGATAATAAATCGTATGTTTCTATTGTTCCTTTTGAGGCTTAGAAATCTAGATTTTTTATAATGCAATAACCTTTCTCTCGTTAACGAGGTGAAAGGTTTTTTTTTAAAACATTTATAATGAACAAATATATTATTATCGTTGTATTAACCTTTTTTGTATTCTCATGTAATTCTAAGCATGGAAACATGAAAGTACACGGAAAAATAACCAACTTTCAAAAAGGAAAAGTGTATCTTGAAAAAATGAAAGACACTGTACTTGTAAAAGTAGATTCTGTATTATTAGATGGAAAAAACACTTTTACTTTATCAGATGATGTGGATAGTCCGCAAGTGTATTATATCTCCATCTCAAAATCTAATAAATATTTACAATTTTTTGGTGAAAAAGGAGAAATCTCAGTGATTTCAAATTTAAAAACTTTTGGGTATAATTCGATAATTAAAGGCTCAAAAAATCAAAAGGTATATGATGAGTTTAAAAAAATGAATAAAAAATTCAATAATAAAAGATTGGATTTAATAAAAGAACGCTTTGATTTTATAGTAAAAAAAGATACTGTTTCAGCTAAAAAAATAGATGCTAAACTTAAAAATTTAGAGCGCAGAAAATACCTTTATACTATTAACTTTGCCACAAAAAATGCAGCATACGAAGTTGCTCCTTATTTGGTTTTAACCGAAATATCTAATGCTAATCCAAAATTATTAGATACTATAAAAAAAGCAATGACTCCAAAAGTAAAAAAATCTCTTTATGGAAAAAAATTGATTGCTTTTTTGGAGGAGAAATAGATGAATTGGTTATAAAGGCAATTACTATTTCAATAAATAGATTAAGTATAACGAATATCTATTCTTGTTTTTCATGTTTAAATATCTAACATTTATAGAGGTTATTTTCAAAGTAAAATTCAAGATGTAATCACTATGTTTTCTATGTTCCTATGTGTTAAAAAAAACCACGAATTACACAAATTTGCACGAATAATTGAATAAACTCAATTTCTTAATGGTAAAATTTTCACAGATTTACTATGTTTTC
>CAZYKN010000274.1:0-1598 GCA_964648135.1 uncultured Flavobacteriaceae bacterium | reverse complement strand
ATTGAATAAACTCAATTTCTTAATGGTAAAATTTTCACAGATTTACTATGTTTTCTATGTTCCTATGTGTTAAAAAAAGCAACAGTTTACAATTCATCCATCAATTATAACAATTCAGTAACAAACAGTTTTAAAAAACTCAAATGTGTATCATCTTTGCAGTGTTATTAACTCAAAAACACCAATAAAATGATTAGAATTGTATTAAGTATCACTTTATTTTTAATGAGTATTTTATTTTTTGCCCAAAAAAACAATTACATTTGAAATATGAAAGATTTTCCAAAAATAGTAACTTATAGTTTTTTTATTAGCATCTTTATTTTTTTAATTGAACGCTCCTTAACAACTAACGGATTTAAAGTTGGCATAAATCAATTATTAATTGTCTTTGCTGTAATTTTCATATATGCTTTTGTTTTAAACTTGATGAACACTTGGTTTTTTCATTATTTAGATAGATTCATTTCATGGAAAGAACAACCAAAAAAACGTCTAATATATGGAAGTATTGGCGCAGTTTTAATTACCATGATTGGAATTGTTATTCTTAGATATTTTGTTGTAATTACCTTTGACCATGGTAGTTTTCAAGATTTTTTAAACACCAATAAAAATTATTATATTTTTAGTTTAATTATTACCGTAAATATTTTAATTACCATTCATGCTATCTATTTTTTTAAAGAATTATCTAAGCAAAAAGTAACAGCGCAAAAAGTAATTAGCAAAACGGAAACCGCCAAATTTGAAAGCTTAAAAAACCAATTAGATCCACACTTTTTATTCAATAGTTTAAATGTTTTAACTTCTTTAATTAGTGAAAATCCTAAACAAGCAGAAAAATTTACTACAAAATTATCCAAAGTATATCGTTATGTATTACAGCAAAAAAGTCAGGATTTAATTGCAGTCAATAAGGAATTATCTTTTGCAAAAACCTATATGGATTTATTAAAAATACGCTTTGAAGATTCTATCGATTTTAATATTACGGATGACTTAGACCAAACACTTAAAATAATTCCGCTTTCATTACAATTGCTGTTAGAAAATGCCGTAAAACACAATGAATTAAGCAGTCAAAACAAACTAAAATTAACCATTTATAAAGAAGGAAACTATTTGGTTATTGAAAACAACATCCATTTAAAAAACAATTTAGAAAAAAGCACCAAAGTAGGTTTAAACAATATAAAAGAACGTTATGCTCTAGTGAGCTTAACTCCTGTAATTATTGAACAAACAACAAAAATATTTAAAGTAAAATTACCATTATTAACTAAAAAACATCATATTATGAACACAACAAATCAACAAGAAAATTATTTAAAAGCAACTCAAAAAGTAAAAAAATTAAAAGACTTTTACCGTAGTTTAATCAGTTTTATTATTATTTTGCCTATACTCTTTTATATTTGGAAAACTTATACACCAAATGTAATTCAATGGTTTTGGTTTCCGTTTGCAGGTTGGGGTTTCTCACTCATTGCACAAGCTTTAGAAGTATATGGATTTACTTCAAAATGGGAACAACGTAAAGTAAAAGAATATATGAATGAAAATGACAACAAAATACAATTCTAAATTATGAACGT
>CAZYKN010000273.1:0-3344 GCA_964648135.1 uncultured Flavobacteriaceae bacterium | reverse complement strand
GCTTTGGCTAATCCTTTAAATATTCCATCATAAACAAAGGCAACTGCATTAATGGGTTGCATGAGTATCACTATCCAAAAAATGCTATAAAACGTGTTTTGAACTATGGTGTCATCAGTAAAAATACGTCCGATTGGTTTATAAAAAGTAACAGTAATTAGTCCTAAAATAACAGCAATCACAATGGTATATTTTACCAAATCTTTACTTAGTAAAAACATCTTTTTATAGTTTTTTTCACCATGTAATCTGCCAGAAACAATGTTTCCTACACTTGCATAACCATCCATAAAAAAAGCAAAAAACAACCAAATCTGAAAAGCAATAGTATGTGCTGCAATAAAGCTATCACCATATTTTGTAGCAAAAGAATTAGATAAATACAAGGCAAAATTTAATGCCAATGCTCTTACAAATAGATTCAAACTCAAACCAATTAAGCGTTTTATTTCTTTATTAAATGGTAAAGTAAATTTTAATGTAAAAGGTGTTTTTTTAAGTAGTAATACTAAGGCAATCAATGCCATAATGACTTGTGCGATAACACTTGCCAAAGCTGCACCTTCAACGTGCATTGGTGCTATGATGTTAGGTATTCCAAAAACCAGAGCAAAATCGAGTACTACATTAACCAAAGCACCAATTATACTAATAAACATTGGATAAAAAGTGTTTTGCAAACCTCTAAACACACCAAAAACAGAAAAAGTAAATAAGGTAAATGGCAATCCAATAGCTCTAATTTTATAATAGGAAACAGCGTAATTTAAGATTAAACCATCTGCATTGTACCAAGAAAATATTTGATGAACAAAACCAACGGTTAGTAAATAAATCAAACTACTAAGTACTACATTAACCACAATTATTTGAGCAGGCAAACTTGCTATTTCGTCTAATTTATTTGCACCTAAATACTGACTAACAATAGCAGATATTGCGGAACGAGTTTGCGCTAAAATCCAAAATAAAGCCGAAATAAATGAACCTGCAATTCCAACAGCAGCCAAAGCCTCAACAGCATTCAACGGAATATTACCAACTACAGCAGTATCTGTAATAGACAATAAAGGTTCTGCAATACCAGCAATAATAGCAGGAATGGCTAATTTGTTTATTTCTTTAAAACTGATTTTTTTTTGCTTCATTTAGGTTACGAAAATACGTATTAAATTTAAAGCGTTACAAAAGCAATTAAAAAAAAGACCCCAAACCTTCCCAACATCCTTTATCGTGTAGGCAATCATTAATATCGTCAATTTCAAATTCTTCTGGATCAAAACCACCACCAAGCCATGCTATCATTTCATCGTGTTCGGGATGTTTTTTATTTGAAATGATGTCAAGTAGATTTTGATAACCCCAAACTCCTCCACAATCTTCTGGTGGACAGGCTCTTTTTCCTTTAATACAGGTTGGTAGTTTTTGGTTTATATCAACCACCTCTAATATTTTTTCTAGTGTAATTATATGATCCCAACCATCACCAAAATCATAGGTATAAGATATTTTACTTTTAACTTTTTTTAAAACTTCAGAAAGTTTTATTGTATTTGCATCGATGGTATCTCCAAAAGTATCAAATTTTGAGGGTTTTGATATGGAATAATTTTCATAATCAAAACTCCAAAGATGCGCATTTTCCCAACCCATAGTAACTTGAATAATTTTGTGTAAATCCATGAATGAGATATTAGATTTCACTAATATTCTTCGCCAAATAGGTGGTTTTATATAATTTGGTTCTAATTGAATTTTTAATTGATATACTTTCATTTTTTTCAAAATTTATAAGTTTACATATTTCGTCTATACTGTCCTCCAACACTAAAAAGAGAATGGGTTATTTCGCCTAAAGAACACACTTTGGTAGCTTCCATTAACTGTTCAAAAATATTTTCATTATTGATGGATTTTTCTTGTAAAAGGCGCAATTGTTCTTTTACTTTATTGGCATTTCCTTTGTTTAGGTTATTTACCACTTCTATCTGATATTGTTTTTCTTCTTCGGTAGCTCTTATGACTTCTTTTGGAATTTCTGTAGGTGATCCTTTAGAACTCAAAAAGGTATTTACACCAATAATTGGAAATTCACCTGTGTGTTTTAAAGTTTCATAATACAGACTTTCTTCTTGTATTTTACTACGTTGGTACATGGTTTCCATTGCTCCTAAAACACCTCCACGTTCGGTAATTCTATCAAATTCTTTATAGATGGCTTCTTCTACTAAATCGGTTAATTCTTCTATGATAAATGCACCTTGAATGGGATTTTCATTTTTTGCCAATCCTAATTCTTTGTTTATAATTAACTGAATTGCCATTGCTCTTCTCACACTTTCTTCTGTTGGCGTAGTGATTGCCTCATCATAAGCGTTGGTGTGCAGTGAATTACAGTTATCATATATTGCATATAAGGCTTGTAAGGTAGTACGAATATCATTAAAATCTATTTCTTGAGCGTGAAGTGAACGTCCAGAAGTCTGAATATGGTATTTTAACATTTGCGCTCTTGCATTTGCTCCATACTTGTTTTTCATTGCTTTTGCCCAAATTTTCCTTGCAACACGACCAATTACAGAATATTCAGGATCAATTCCATTAGAGAAGAAAAAGGAAAGATTTGGACCAAATTTATTGATATCCATTCCTCTTGAAAGATAGTATTCTACGTAAGTAAATCCGTTAGACAAGGTAAAAGCTAATTGCGAAATAGGATTTGCTCCAGCCTCAGCAATATGATATCCAGAAATGGAAACGGAATAAAAATTACGAATACCATTTTCTATAAAATATTCTTGTACATCACCCATTAATCGCAAAGCGAATTCTGTTGAGAAAATACAGGTATTTTGTGCTTGATCTTCTTTTAAAATATCTGCTTGAACCGTTCCTCTTACTTTAGCAATAGTTTCGTATTTTATTTTGGTATAAACAGCTTGTGGCAACACTTCATCGCCAGTAACTCCTAAAAGCATTAAGCCTAAACCATTATTTCCTTGAGGTAAATCACCTTGATAAGCAGGTTTAGTTACCCCTTTTCTCTTAAAAATAGCGTTTATTTTTTCTTCTGTGGCTTTTTCTAATCCGTTTTTAACGATATATTTTTCACATTCTTGGTCTATGGCAGCATTCATAAAAAAACCGAGCATCATTGGTGCAGGACCATTAATGGTCATAGAAACCGAAGTCATAGGATTGGTAAGTTCAAAACCTGAATACAGCTTTTTTAAATCATCTAAACAACAAATAGAAACACCAGCATTCCCAATTTTACCATAAATATCTGGTCTTAAATCAGGGTCATTTCCGTAAAGGGTTACACTGTCAAAAGCAGTGGATAA